>DOUV01000835.1:6259-7368 GCA_003520455.1 Chloroflexota bacterium
CCACAACTCCTGCGTACACCCATTATCCTGTGATCGCTTGCATTTCGACTGAAGCGAGGGTATGATGGCGGTAGACAACGTGAACGCCACTCGCAGCTGCCAACGTCGCGAGCGGTGCTTGTCTCAACGATGCTGGTGCGGTACGCGCCCTGTTGCGCTTCTCATCCCCGCTGCACCGCCCACGGGTCACTATGCCGCCGACTATGCTCACGCCTGACTCCGGCGCCACGCAGCTTCGGGTCCCGCTCCTCGAGCGCTCTACGATTTTGACACCCCGCGTCGATTGCTGCCATCGACCCGGCTGTCCCAGGCCAGTCGGTCGGGATCCCACTCCTTTCTGGCCCAGGGTTTCAGCTGGCGCTGCACGGCACCGCCCCGACTACGGGCCGGCGCTGACCCTGGACACGAGTTCGCCCGTTCCCCCAGCCATCCGCTTCATCCAGTGCGGCGACGTCCACGCGACTGGTTCGTCTCTGCCCGTCGCGAGTTCAGCGCCATTCGCATCCGCACCGATGTCACGTCCTGGTCCCTCATGCCGGCCGGCGGTTGCTCTACGTCCCTGGACTCGTCCGTGGAGTGTCCAACACCGGTCCCAACTGAGGGAATCAATGGTGACGAGAATTGAATGTCGGCAATGTCCCTACTCTACCTGACTCCGGCTTCAATCGGTTACCTGGCCCAGCTTATTCTGGTTTCTGCCGGCGCCGGCTATTTCTGGTTTCTGGTCGGCAGTTCCTGGCAATGGGAAGACGAACCTCTTTTAACGTTGCTTCTGGCCGGTGCATTTAGCTTCTTTGCGGCCGCGACCCTCCTCCTCTTCCTGAACACTGCACTTCGCCCGGACTTGACCTTCTACACAATGCCTCTCGAGAGCATCGCCGTGGTGCTCTTCCTGGCATGTCTCCTCCAGTTTGCTTACCGCTTTCCTTCCCTGGCCCCTCATCAGCGGCGGGAAGCACAGGTGGTACTCGGGTTGACAATCCTCGATGCGCTATGGGAAGGGGCGATTGCACTCCATCGCTACGCGATGCTCACCCAAGGGCACGTGAGATACAGGCCGGCCGTGGCCGATTTCCCTCTGGCGGCGGCGTTTCTGTGGGTGGGCATTG
>DOUV01000661.1 GCA_003520455.1 Chloroflexota bacterium
ATAACCCGCGCAATGACGCCCAGATCGAGCCCAACCTGCGTCACGGGATCGCAGACGCGTACGGCCGCTGGCGCGCCACAAACGACCCGGCCTACCGCACGCTCCAGATCGCGGGGCTGCGCCAACTGGCCCGCTGGCTGGCACGCCGAAAGCGTGGCGACGCCGCCGCCGGCGTCTATCGCGAGTTGCTCACAATCGAGCCAGACAACGCGATGGAGTGGCAGAACCTGGGGGTGATCTACAAGAATCAGCTCGGCGACGAGACCGAGGCCCACCGTTGCTTCCAGAAGGCTCTCGATCTCGACCCCGACAACAGCCACATCGCCCGTCGCGAACTCGCAGCGCTGATGGACAAGAAGCAGAAACAAAAATGGCTGGGGCGTCTGTTTGGGAGGTAGGACAGGCCGGCGAAGACGCCGGGCCGGGAGGTCTCACCATGCGTTCCCCAACATCCTACTCCCATTGGCATGTCGAGAAACTTCACGAATGCGGGTAATCCTGAGGAAGTGAGATGCTCGGACTCGCTGCAAAACTTCCGCTCTACTGGAGCTTCTATCACTTTGGCTATCCGCGGATGCTGCCGTTTAGCGTGGTCGTCTCGGTGAGCTTCCGCTGCAATTCCAGGTGCAAGACCTGCGATGTCTGGCGCCGGCCCAACGACGACCTGGACCTGGACGAGTGGCGCCAGGTCTTCCACAACCTGGGCCGCGCCCCGTTCTACATCACCTTCACCGGTGGGGAGCCTTTTCTGCGGGCCGACCTCGACGAACTGGTCATCGCGGCCTACGAGGAGTGCCAGCCGGAGGTTATTACGATTCCCACCAACGGAATCCTGACCCGGCGTATCCTGGAACAGGTCGATCGGATGTGCACGGTCGCCCAGGACGCCAGCATCGGTATCAACCTGTCCCTCGATGAGGTTGGAGAGCGGCACGATGAGATCCGCGTGGTTCCGGGCAATTGGAAAAAGGCGATGGCGACGTGGGACGGGCTCAAAGCCCTCAAGCAGAAGCACAAGAACCTGGTGCTCACGGTTCATACGGTCATCAGCCAGTTTAACATCGCGCGCTTCGACGACATCTACCACGGCCTCCAGCCGCTGGAACCGGACAGCTACATCACCGAGGTCGCCGAGGAGCGCAACGAGCTCTCGACCATTGGGTGGGAGATCACGCCGCTCGCCGAACAGTATGCGCCCGTCGCCGACTTCCTGAGTGCCGCGGCGCGCCAGGCCCCGGCGACGGGGCTCGCGCGAGTGACACAGGCCTTCCGCGCCCAGTACTACCAACTCGCCAAGCGGGTCCTCTTCGAGCACGACCAGGTGATTCCCTGCTATGCCGGTTGGGCGAGCGCCCACATCGCGCCCAACGGTGATATCTGGAGTTGCTGCATCCGGGCCCAGAGCGTCGCGAACCTGCGCGAGACCAACTACGACATCCGCCCGATCTGGTTTGAGCACATCGGAGGACTGCGCGAGATGCGCCGCTCGATCAAGGCCCGCGAATGTGCCTGCCCGATGGCCAACGCCAACTACGCCAACATGTTGCTTCACCCGCCCACCCTGGCCCAGGTGGGACTTCAAGTGACAGGCAACTTGCTCAACGCTTCCTCACTCGCCCGGACCTCGCCAGAGTAGGGCGTCCCGCGATTCCACATGCGCTTCGCTGCCCGTCGTCGGTGAACAGTGCGTGGATAGTGGCCGGTGGTTCGCTGCCAGAGATTGGTGCCGAATTCAACAACCGGCCACCGATCCTGAAGGCTCTTTTGAGAGCCTCCTTTACCCAACGCAAGCTGCAATCGCTGCGATTTGCCCTCACGCCGTGCAAGTCGCTACAATCTGGGCCTGATGCCGATCTATCGGCGGCCTGATCACGCATCACAAATCACGCATCACGGCCGTAAGGGGGCTACCTGATGACGACGCCGCGACGGGCCGCAGTTGGCCAACCGATTCCCGATTTCTCCCTCCCTGGCGTGGATGGGCACATCTACAACACCGCCGACGACCGCGGTCACATCCTGGTCATTGACTTCTGGTCGGCCGAGTGCCCGGTCTCAGAGCGCTACGATCCCTACTTGCAGGGGTTTGCCGACGCGTACGGTCCAAAGGGCGTCAAACTGCTGGCAGTCGATTCCAACGTCTACGACCGACCCCGGATGATCAAGCACGCCATTGAGGAGCGCAAAATCCGCTTCCCGATCCTGCGCGACGAGGGTAACGTCGTCGCAGACCTCTACGAGGCGGTCACGACGCCCCATATTTTCGTCGCGGACGCGGGGGGTATCCTGCGCTACCGCGGCCACATTGACGACACCAACTTCCGACGCAAAGAACCGACCATCAACTACCTCGAGGAGGTGGTTGATGCCCTCTTGCTCGGCAACGAGACCCCGGTCGCAGAAACATCACCATTCGGCTGCACAATCAATCGAGCGCGGGTTTGAAACAGGGGACAACAAGCAAGAAGGGAGTGTGGTGGCAGAAAAAGCAACTACCCGGCAGCGCCTTCGGGAGCTTTTAAAAGTCCGGTCGATGACTTCGAAGATTTCCTGGAGCATGCCAGCCAATTGGCCGGCCGGCAGCTCTGACGGAGAGCGCGCCGAACGAGTCCCGGTCTCTTCATGAAAGCAACCGCCGATGCCGGCGCGAATATCGCGCTGATCAAATATTGGGGTGCGCGCGATGCCGCTCTGCACCTGCCGCTGAACGACACTGTCTCGTTCACGCTAGACACGGCGCGTACCACCACCACCGTCACCTTCGACCCCGAGCTGCCGGCCGATACCCTGGAGATCGGTGGGG
>DOUV01000663.1 GCA_003520455.1 Chloroflexota bacterium
AGCGAGTCGAAGTGGTCGACCGTATCGGGGGGAGTGAGGGAACGAAAAGGAACTGAGGCCGAAGATCCCCTGAGGCTTGGGTTGCCGGGGTTGAGCCTGTCGGAACCCCTGTCGCAGGGAAACCACTACCCGAACGTCCACGCTGGACGGCGGAGGCGCTGGCGGCGGGGCCGGAAACACTCGCCAGGAGTGGCCGGCGAGTTCCCTCAGTCCCCTTTTTTCCTGTCGTTCCGGCCAGTACGCTGCGAGTGGGCTTCGGGAAAGCGGAAGTGGCGTGTTAGCCGCCGGGCTCCTCAAGGCCCTCAAAGAGGTCAGTCTCTCTGAAGCCGGCTGGCACGAGAGGATGGGCGCGAACGAAGGTCTCGCGGCTGAGGAGGCGGCGCTGAGCCTCCGGCGACAGACGGGCGAAAACCATCTCAGGTCCTAACTGCGTCTCGTGGCAGGCCAGGGCGCGCTGCTTCTGCTCGACAAACTCGCTGACGTCCACGATCGTGGTGATTTCGTGCTCTGGGCGCCCCAACTCCTCAAAAGGCTCGCCGGTGAAGCTCACCGGAGGGAGATCCTCGGCGCGAAGCAAATCGGCCGCCAGGCGGAAGAAACTACTCGCGAGCGCCACGAAGTAGAGTTTGACCGGCTGCCAGGGCTCGCCGGCTACCGGGAAACGGTAGGCATCCCCCGCATCGGTGAATGCCAGGGTTGTCGCATGGTGGATCGCAATGTGATCGGGGTGGCCATACCCACCTTCCGGTCCGAAGGTGACGACCACGTCGGGCTGAAAGGTCCGGATCATCTCCACGATACGCTCCGCCACCTGCTCGCGGGGGGCCTGAGCCAGGGCATGGGGATGCTCGTTGGTCGGCTCACCGGCCATGCCACTGTCACGGTAGCCCAGGAAGACGACCTCATCGACCCCAAGAGCATCCGCGGAGCAGCGTAATTCCGCCTCGCGCGTGGCGGCCAATTCGTCCCGACTGACTCCCGGCTTATGAATCTCTCCTTCCTCGCCCCTGGTCGCACAAACCAGTTGGACTGACCGGCCACTGTCGGCTGCTTTCGCCATGCTACCGGCTGTGCCAAGAACCTCGTCATCGGGGTGCGCCAGGACGATCATTAATCCAGCCATGTGGTTCCTCCTCTGTGCGGTGCTGTCGGTCAAGCGTGTCGCAGACGCGGCGACTGGCGCCGCAACCAGGCATGCGCGCGTTCCACATCGTCCAGGCTGATGATACCCAAAAACGCTCCCGCATCAATGACCGCGGCGCTACTCTGGCCGCGCGCGGTGATCGCGGTCTGGGCGTCATAGAGGGTAGCACCCGGCGCCAGCACCGGAAAATCATCGTGCATGACCTCGCCCACCTGGCCGAAACTGAGGCGGTTGAGATCGCTTGCCGCCACCAGCCCCACCAGCCGCCCACCCTCGACGACTGGGAAGGCGCGCTGGCCTGTCTGGCGGGCCACCAAGCGCGCCGCTTGCAGGGGCCAGGCGGGGCTGAGCGCCCGGCCATTCGCCACCAGGAACTGGCTCACCGACGCGCCCTGCAAGAGATCGCGGAAGGCTACGCGTTGCAACTCGGCCCCTGCGCTGATGAACACGAAGACCGCCACCAGGATCAAGAGCGGGTTCTGGAAGAAGCCCAAGATCGCAAAGCCAATCGCCAGCACCTGTCCCAGCCGCACAGCGATCTGGGTCGCCCGGGCATAGTCGAGCCGCAATGCCAGGAGGGCGCGCAGGACCCGGCCGCCGTCCATCGGGAACGCCGGGATCAGGTTGAAGATGACCAGACTAATGTTGGCCGCAAAAATGTAGAGCACCATGCTGCTCAGACCAACACCAGTCAGGACATGCCAGAAGCCGTAGCGCGTCACGCCGCGCATCAGGAGGCTCACGATTGGAAACAAAAGGGTGGCGATAACGACATTGACCAGCGGGCCGGCCAGCGCAATCACCAATTCCTGCCGGGGGGCATCAGGCATGGCCCGCAATTGGGCCACGCCGCCGATCGGGAGCAGGGTGATGTCCTGGACCCGGATACCGTAACGCATCGCAGCAAGGCTATGGCCAAGCTCGTGGAGCACCACACAGACAAAGAGGACGCTGATGAGTAGCGCGCCGAAGAGGGCTCGCAGCAGACCGCCGTCGGGGCCGCTGCCCCACTCGAACGCAGCCCACAGGAGAACCAGGGGAAAGGTGAAGTGCATTTTGATATCGATGCCGCGGACCGAGCCAAGGCGCCACGCCCACATCTTCTACCGATCCTTTCCGGCTGAACGACCGTGAAACGGTATCGCCAAACGTCAAATTGAATGCTCAAATTGGAACCCTGGGTGCGACGGACACGCCTCCGGCAATGCGGCCGGGTGATACGACCGAAAACGTATCAGGCATCAGGGGATTCTTCTCGATGTGGCCACTCGCCGTAGACTATTCCATATGAGCGTTACGTTTCATGTTCCATCTGTCACACTCTGCAAGAGTTATGCCACATTCGCGTACGATCGTCCACAAGGGCCGGACGATCTCAGCGCCGCGCGAGTTTCGGAAGCCCAAATGGGACCGTCTCCGCGGCTCGTGCCTCGGGGGCGGGTTCGGACTCGGCCAACCCGGCTGACTCGGGCGCTCGAAATTGGAGCGCATAGAGCCGGCGGTACAGTCCCTCCCGGGCGAGGAGCGTTTCGTGCGAACCCTGCTCGACGATGTGCCCTTGATCCAGCACGATGATCCGGTCGGCGTTGCGCACGGTGCTGAGGCGGTGGGCGATGACGAACACGGTGCGGCCCTGCATCAGCCGCTGCAGGGCCGCCTGAACGAAGTGCTCACTCTCGTTGTCGAGGGCGGCTGTGGCCTCGTCCAAGAGCAGAATGGCCGGGTTCTTGAGCAGCGCCCGAGCGATCGCGATCCGCTGGCGCTGGCCGGTGCTCAGCTTCACACCCTTTTCACCGACGAGCGTGTCGTAGCCCGCCGGCAGCGCCATGATGAACTCGTGCGCGTACGCCGCCTGTGCCGCCGCCTCGACCTCGGCCTTCGTCGCGTCGAGGCGGCCATAGCGAATGTTCTCCCCCGCCGTCGTGCTGAACAGCATCGTCTCCTGGGGCACAATGCCGATCTGCCCGCGCAGGCTCTTTCCAGTGACGGTCCGCACGTCGCGGCCGTCAATCGTGACCTGCCCCACTGCCGGATCATAGAAGCGCGGGATCAGGTTCAGGAGGGTTGTTTTGCCCGCACCACTCGGCCCAACGAACGCAACCACCTCGCCGGGAGCCACGTCGAGATCGATGGCATCCAGTACCGCCCGGCCGTCCTCGTAGCAGAAGTGAACGTTCTCGAAGCGCACTCGGCCGGTGATCGGTGGCAAGGGCCGGGCATCGGGCTCGTCGGCAATGTCGGGCAGGGTATCGAGGATCTCGAAAACCCGTTCGCTGGCGCCGAGCGCGTTCTGAAAGGCCCCGTACGCACCGGCAAGGCCGCTCACCGCGCCGGCGAGTGTCAGCGCGTAGAAGAGAAAGGCAATCAACTCACCGGCCGTGAGCCGCCCGGCCAGGACCTCGCGCCCGCCGATCCAGAGCACAGCTGAGAACGAGCTCACGAACAAGGCTGAGATCAGCGGGCTGAAGAGAGCGCTGGTGCGGGCCTTGCGCCGCGTGGCGGCGAAGGCTCGCTCGACCGCCTGGCCGTACCGCTCGCGCTCGAACTCCTCGTGCGCAAAACTCTTGACCACGCGAATGTTGCTCAGCGTCTCTTCCAGGACGGCGGTCGCATCGGCCAGACGATCCTGGACCTCACGACTGAATCGCCGCAGCAGGCGGCCGGCGAGCCGCGACGTCAGGATCACCAACGGGACGACAGTCAGCAAAACCCCCGCCAACCGCCAGTTCATAGCGATAATGAGGCCCAGCGCGCCGACCAGGGTCATTGCGTCGCGCAGTACGTTGGCGATCTGGCCGGTCACGGCGCCTTGCATCGTGACGATATCGCTGGTGACGCGCGAGGTGATCTCACCCAACCGGCGGTTGGCGAAGAAGCGCAACGAAAGCCCGACGAGGTGATCGTAAACCTGGTGGCGGAGATCGGCCACCACCCGCTCGCTCACGATGGTCAGGTGGTAGTTCTCGATCATCGTCACCAGAGCCCGAACCAGGAAAAGAGCAAAGATGCCCAGCGTGGCCTGGTTGAGCCGGGCCGCGTCGTGCACCCCAAAGGCGCTATCGACCAGCACTCGAATGGCCATCGGCACCGCGAGTGTCAAAGCGGTGCCGAGGAACATGGCTACCAGCGCGAGGGCCAACCGGCGGCGGTAGGGGAAGACGAAGCCAAGCAGGCGTTGGAAGTCGCGCATCAGGAGCACATGGGGGCAGCATCGGGCTGCCCCCTTTCGTTCACTGAGGCTACGATCCGCCGCGCTCGACGGATGCCTGGAGAGCATCGGCCTGGGCGGAGGCAGCGTGGGTAGCCGCTTCGGCCTTCTTGATCTCACTCGCGCTGCCAATCACCTCGTCGATCAGGCCGTAGTCGAGGGCCTGCTGCGCGGTCAGGAAGAAGTCGCGATCGGTATCGCGGGCGATCTTCTCGACGGGCTGGCCAGTATGCCTGGACAGGATGTTGTTGAGGCGATTCTTGAGACGCAGGATCTCGCGCGCCTGGATGTCCAGGTCAGTTGCCTGACCGCGCATGGTCCCGCTCATCAGCGGCTGGTGCATGTGCACCGTGGCATTGGGCAAGGCGTAGCGGCGGCCCTTCGTGCCGGCCGAGAGGAGCACCGTGCCGAAGCTCGCCGTCGAGCCCACGGCGATTGTCGAGAGCGGCGCGCGGACGAGTTGCATGGTATCGTAGATGGCCAGGCCAGCGTAGATGCCGCCACCCGGCGAGTTGATGTACATCTGGATCTCGCGCTCGGGGTTCTCGCGGTCCAGGAAGAGCAACTGTGCCACGATCAGGTTCGCAACTTGTGCGTCAATCGGCGTTCCGACAAAGACGATGCGCTCTTTCAGAAGCAGGGAGAAGATGTCGTAGGCGCGCTCGCCCCGGCCCGTAGTTTCGATGACCATCGGGACCAGGCCATTGATGGCTCCAGACATGTCGTACATATCAGCGATCTCCTTACATTTTCTCAATTGTTGATCAACTGTCCTATCGCCGCTCCCGGCGGATCTGGCGATCCGCCGGCTGCACTGGCGGCGGCCTGGATTTGGCAATCCAGGCCGAGCAGCGAAGGACTCTTGCACCTCTTCCGCCGCTCCCGGCGGATCGCCAGATCCGCCGGCTGAGGTGGCTCCTCATTATTGGCCCGCCTGTGGCAATCCAGGCCGAGCAACTGAGGCGTTACCATTTTGTCGTAACTGTTGATCAAATGTCCAATCAGGGGGTGGACATCAGCCCCCTCATCCCCCCACGCTCCTTCTCCCCCGAGAGAAGGGGAGCCCGGCGCGCATTCCATCGGCGGAGCCGGCGCATCCACGCCGCTGTCTACTCCTCGTCTGAACCCGTGTCGGAGACGGAAGCATCCCAGGACTTCGCCGGGCAGCAGGTCACGCAGATCCCCGTGGGCCCTTCGCCGGCCTGCCCTTCCTCCCCCGCCCCGCTTCACATGTCCCCCACGGGAGGAAAGCGCCTGGGCCGCCAGCCCCACTGCTACCTGAGGAATCGATTCCATCAGCGCTGTCGGCCAGCGGGCGATGGTGAGTTCTCGTGCACCGCTTCCATGGCTTTGACCAGGCGCCACAGGAGCGACTCGAAGACAGCCATCTCCTCACCGTCGAACTCGGTGAAGATCCGCCGCATCATAGCATCGCGCGACGCCTGAACATTCTCCAGGAGGGCGACACCCTCGACGGTCGGCTGGACCAACACCACCCGCCGGTCGCGAACGCTCCGGCGCCGCTCCACCAGCCCCAGCCGCTCCAATCGATCCACCACACCCGTCATGGTCGCAGCGTCCTGGTGGGTCGCCTCGGCGAGCTGGTTCATGGAACAGCGTTGGTCCGATTTGGCCAGAAAGCCAAGTGTGAAGAATTGGGGGAGCGTAAGATCGTGGTCCTGGACGCAGCGGGCAAACAGCTTGTGTGCGAGCCAACTGAGTTGCATGAGCACTCGTGAGATGTGCTCCATGTGCTCACTTCGCTGGTCATCCCGCTCCACCTTGATTGTCACACGAACCATCGTCCACTCCCGTCAGGACAGTCTGTCATTGACACTGTCGGCGCATTGGTGCGAGTGGCGGGGTGCCTGTTTGTAGTGCGCGCTTCACCACGCGGTTGCCCCGTTCCACCTGAATCCAAACCCCCAGCGTGCTCGGAGGGGCACGCCCGGCCGCAGGCCCCCAGCCGCGGTTTCAACCGCTGGGCTCCGCTCGCCCTCCCTGGAGACGATTTCGCCAACAGGATCTCTCATTGCGTGCAAAAATATTACGCACTGCAAATTGTAGTTGAGACCAAGGGCATGTCAAACCTGGAAACTGGTGGGCAAAATGGCATTTTGCCCCCGACACAGGAGGAGAAGGAGGAAGCCGGGCCACTGGCAAAGCGCCTGCTTGCCAGGAAGCGTTCAACAGCCCGGACGATCGCTCCGGTAAGCAACGGTTACCCTTCGGCACAGAGAATAAATCTTGACAAAGGTGATATAGTAAGAAGGTAGCAATCGCCGGTCGTCTTCCCGCGTTGTACAGTCGTCGCACCGTGCTGTGCCCCACATCATCAATCCAACCGTTTCATTCCAATCGACTGCCCTTCAGTCACGAGCCACAGGAGGTAACGTATGCAGGCTCGCATTCTTCGCTTTGGCACTGCGCTTGGTGTAGCTCTGGCCGCGCTTGGGCTTCTCGCTGTCTCGATCGCGCTGGCCGCACCGACTGAGAATTCCATTGCCGCCTCGGGAAGCCAGGATTCCGCTCACCGCGCCGGCTTCGTCGTCGAGGGTCACAGGACAGGCCCCGTCATCTACGCCAGACGGCGTATCTCGATTCCATTTGGCATCTCCGAAGACCTCAGCCTGATTGCTGAGGGCCGCGCTGTCGTGGTAACCGGGCACGTTGGCTGCACGGGAGAACAGTCGTTCGAGTTGCGCGTCATGGTCAAGCAGCAGGGGACGCCTACCGTGGTCGGCCATGGCACCACGCAAGGCTCCTGCACAGACAGCAGTTGGGAGGCAATCGCGACGGCCGAGGGTCAGGCCTCCTTCGAAACCGGAGAGGCACGGGTCTGCGGCGAGGCTCGTGTTCCCAACTTGAATGGCAGAACGGTTACTCGCCACTGGTGCAAGGACGTTCAACTTCATTAACGAGGAACGCGGGAAGCGATGTCCTGGGCGCGTGACTTCCTCTTTGGACCAGCGCCCAGCTCTTCACGATATCCACGGCGAAAGAGCCTGGCATACCAATGATGCCAGGCTCTTCTCCGTTGTTTCTTCAGAATATGGTCAAAACAACTACCGAAACTGAAGGCGTTCTTCTCTTGGTATTATCACGTTTCACATCTCACCTGCCATGTCGCCTGGGCCGCTTGCCGAGCGCGATCAAGAACATGACGCTCTTGCTGCGGGCATGGGGAGAGAAGAACTCGGTCACGGCGTCGTCGAAGAAGGTCAGGCCGGTCGCGCCCGGCCCCTGGGCCTCAGCGGCGAGGTAGACTCGCCCGGCGGAGATACTCGCGTCCAGTTGCGCTACCCGGTACCCCCGATTGCCGAAGCGCTCCAGGATCGGCTTCAGGTCGCTGAGGAAGAAGAGATTCACGCTGGCATCGTAGGCAAGTTTCTGGTGGAGACCGAGCGTACCGGCCGCGGCCCGAAAGTGACCTTCCTGGAGGAGTTCGAACGCCTGCCGATCGCGGTGGAACACGTACGTCCCCGGCGGCAGGCCATCGACCGCGTTAACAATCAGGTAGACCTGGTTGAGCGTGCCGCCGGGGTCCAGGAAGTCGGCCGGGACGCCCCGCAGGGCCCGATCGAGGATGGTCGAGAGTTGCCGGAAGCTGATGGACCCGTGGGAGAACTGGCGCGCCGACCCACGGCGCAGAATCACCGACTCCAGCGGCTCCTGGGGCATCTCCTCGACCGGATCGGGTGCCAACGGGAAGAGGCGACCCGATGGCACCGGCATCGGCCGTGGCGGGAGGCTACTGCGCCAGGCAGCGACCTGTTCCTCGTCCGTCAATGAGGAGGCGGCGTGCATAGCTCGGATCGCCGGCTCGTCACCCTCGTACCTGGCAATCGGGACCGTCTTGAGCTCGAGCGGGGCAACCTCGGGCGCCGGCTCGGGCGGCGTGCCTGGCGCGTACCCGATGGGGACAAGCTCGAGAGCGAACTCGCGGTGGGTGTCCAGGCCCGGCAGGCGGTTCACCGCCGTATCCACGAACCCGGCCGCCACCTTCGCTGGCATCTCGTGCGCTGAGGCCATCGCCAGGGTATTGGCCAGGATAGTCCCGCTATCCCAGAACGCATGGCGGTACTCCCGCGCCTGGTACTTGACCGCGTTGCGCCAGAAGACGTCGGTGTAGACCAGGATGGCCGGTGCCTGGGCAACACTGGGCTCGTGTGCCGTCGCCGCGACGAGGACGCCCCGCTCGTCGCCTGCCCGGAGCCGGCGCAGCGCCAGCGCCTCCGGATCGAAGTGGTAGACCCCCGCCTCCAGACCGGGGAGGTCCCCGCAGACCACGTACAGCTCGATGTGGTAGAGCGCCCCGGTGCAGGCGGCCGCCCGGAAGGCGATCTCGCCCACCGGCTCGGGATAGCGGATGCGCCTGGTAATGCCGGCCGAGAAGGAGAGCAGTCGCGCCAGGGTGCCGATGTCGGGAATTCGCGGCTCGCCGGTCGGCGCAGGACCGCTTGCAATGGCCTCGAGCGCCGGGACACCCAGTGGAGATTTATCGAGGGGCAGCGGGATGGACTCCAGGCCGATGTAGCGCTTGAACAGCAGCGGCTGGGTGGCGGGGTCGAAGAAATGCCCCGCGTCCATCAAGGAGCCGTACGGGTGCTTCGTGCCGTCGTGATAGTGCCGGGCAGCCTGAGTATCGCGGTTGTCTTCGGGCCACTCATCGTCGGGACCCGAGAGTGCTCCGCGCGCGGAGCGGCTACCGGCGCCCTCGCTCCGGCCCGTCCTCCCCCCTGAGCGCTGTTCTTGCATCAACCAACGCCGCAAACCTGACAGGATTGAGACCATCCCTCCACCCTCCTTCCTTGCCCTTCGGTCGGTTGACAGTGCCGCCATCGTCACTGAGTCCCTGGGCATCGCCTTTGAGCTCTCTGGCCCCCTGTCCCTCCAAGGGAGAAGGATGGGGCGCGGGCGGGCGGCCGCTCCAGCTCCCACCGCCGAGCACCCGCCCCTCGCAAGGAAGGCTCACCGGGAGCGACCCGATGTTCGGTGAACCGATCTCGGTGACAGTGGGGGACTCGAGCGGAGCGAGCAGGGGAACTCCCGGGGGCACCCCCCGGGAGCTCCTCGCGCTCTCCCATCCCGCCGACCGGGTTCGCCGCTTTTCAGGCTTCGGAGCGTACCCCAAAAGGGCGGAATTGCGTAAACGGAGTCAAAAGAGAGAAGTGGTCGAGTCAAGAGCTGGTCACGCCAGCTCAGATGACCGGTCAATTGATGTAGAAGGGACTCTCGACGATGGGATAGCCACTCTGCAGGACGGCCTCCTCCGACCGCAGACTGTTGATCTCGTAGTCGCGAGGCACGAGCACCCAGTGATTGTGCCAGATGGGGCTGTAGTCGGGATCGCCCGGGGCTGCGTCGAAGATGACGTGCTGGCCAGCGTTTACGAGTGGCCCGGCTTGCGCGAAGAAGCCTTCCACCGTGGTTGGGTTTTGGAAGTCGTCCTGGTAGACAAACAGGTACTGGCCGGCAATGGGATACGGCGGGCGCTCTGTCGCCACACCCAGGTTGAGGTGGTAGATCAGCTTCGCTTCGTACCAGGCAGGAGCAACGTGTTGGTCGAAGGGGTTGCTGTAGATGAGATGCTCCTCGCAATGAACGAAGGTCGGACCGCTCTGCGAGTAGTCGTTCGGCTCGGGCGGCTTCCGCTCGGCGCAGTCCAGGTCGTCCGCGTGGGCGACCGGCAATCGCGCAGTCGCCACGAGCGCCGCCGATCCCACGCTCAATCGGAGAAAATCTTTGCGCGATATTCGATCTTCGAGCATCTGTTCTCTCCTTGCAAATGATGAGGAAGTTGGGTGGCACGAGGCGAGCATATTGCATGCCACGGGCGAGACAAGGAGGAACGCCAACGCCGATAGAATGATCGACGATGGCCGACTGGGTGTAAGCGCTCAATCCTGTCCGCCACTCGCCAACATCGCCTGAATCCTCTCCCGGTTGAGCTCGATCAGTGGCTTGAACTCGCGCCACTCGCTCCAATCATGATTCAGATCGCGGCGCATGAGCTCGACCAAATCCGTCCGCGGCCCGCGCAGCAACTCCTCGGCCGTAATCCTCTTCCGTGCAAATCGAACGAGTCTGTCTCTCAGAACAAACATTGCCGTCCGAGTATCCGGCAACATATAGAGACCCGGCTCACCGTACGCCCACTGATTGAGCCGGTCCGCCAGTTCCAACGCCTGGCTTTCGGTGAGTTGGTGAATGTTGTAGTGCGACAGTTGGCCCAACCCTTTAAACACCTCAGGGTAGGTACGCTCCTGCCGCCCATTCTACCAGTCGAGGTCCTTGTTTTCAAGGCTCGCTCGCGAGCGTTTTCCTTGCCGGAGGGGGTCTACGCGGACGAGGGTCGTCGCATTGCATAGACCGGTGGATTGATCAGGAGCGCCGTCTTCTCCTTCGGCTCACCTGACAGGTCGGAGGTCTTGAAGCGGCAAGCAATTCGTATTTTCGCCCGTTTCGCGTTTCCGCTCATAGAGACTCCCCTGATGGCTGATCAGGCTGTCGTGCTTCCAGTTTGAGGAGGTGTATGGACAAAGCGCCGCACACCCAACGGTTTCTCGCCAAAGGTAACCCGCAGGCAGAGGCGATAGCCCCCTTGATGGAGATACAGGAGGCATTGTTCGACATCCTCGGGCAGGATGCTGCTCCTGGCCTTCGTTTCCAGGATCAACTCGTCCGAATCGCTCGAGATGACGAAGTCCACCCGCCGTTTGGTCACCAGGACCCCATCGTACACGATCGGAATCTCCACCTCGCGCTGGGCGAACAAATCCCGTTTGGCCAGCGCCACCGCCAATGCACGTTGGTAATCCACCTCCATACAATGAACGCCCAATTGACGCTGCACATCAAGGCAGGCGCCGATCACAGCGTAAGACAGTGAACCGAAATCATAACCCTTCTGGGAGCGGCGAGATGGCATACAGGTACCCTCATACCGGTTGGCGGGGAACACCTGGAACACGAAGGTCACGAAAGGACACGAAACACCGCGAAAAATTTCGTGCCTTTCGCGCCCTTTCGCGAATTCCGTGGTCCAACGGTCCACG
>DOUV01000129.1 GCA_003520455.1 Chloroflexota bacterium
CGGCCAACGGGGGGCCCGCCCCCACGCCCGCCGCATCCCCACCGCCGATTGTGCTGGCCGCCGACACCCGGGTCCACCTGGGCGACAGCGAGTTGCCCCCACCCTGGTGGCCGCTCTACGGTGGTCGCAATCCCAGCACCAGCTGGCGGGGAGGTTTCTACCTGCGCGCGCGCCCAAATGAAGCCCAGGTTCTCTCGCTCGAGGTGATGCAACCGAATGAGTATGGCAATGAGGTCCGCCTGAATGGGCGGCGCCTGAACCTCCGCCCCCTGCCGACGGATGATTTCACCTCCCAATGGCTCACGCTCACCCTTCCCGTTCCCTGCGACCAACTCCGCAGCGGCTACAACGAGGTCGAGGTCCGCATCAGCCACCTGCTCCCCGCGTACCAACAGAAGCGTTACGTCTGGGATGACCTGCTCATCCGCAACGTCCGGCTCCACCCGGCTGAAGGGCGACCTGGGACCGAACGCACCGCTTGTGCCAACGAGCCTGAGGGATGATGAGATGAGCGGCCGGAGAGTGGAGATTCGAGATTGAGCTTCCTGATGCGCCGCCCGCTCTTGATTCTGCTCGCGCTTCTTCTCGTGGGTTGTCGTGCGGGTGCGTCCCCAACAACGACCGTTCCCCCCGCCGTCCCACCAACGGCGACCAGCGGCCAGACAGCACCCATCAGCGCCGCGCCCACGGATACAGCCGCGCCGCCGACGGCGACAAAGGCCTCACCCACCGCCACGACCGCATCTACTGTCACGTCGGTGCCCACCCCGGCCGATCCGGTCCTCGTGGCGTGCAATCCTGCCGAGCAGGTCGCGGCGATGCGGCCCGGCCAGGTACCCGATTGGGAGCGTCTCGGCCTGTCGGCCTGCTATGACCTCGCGATGCAGGTTGACCCGGCCGCCCGGCACTACGAAGGCACCCTCGATTTGACCTACACCAACCGCACCACGGCCACGCTCCCGGCGCTACTCTTCCGCACCTATCCGAACGCCGATGTCATCTACGGTGGCGCGCTGACAGTGACCGCCGCCTCAGTCGCGGATGTGCCGGTCACGGGCGAGGTCACGCTCGGCGATCGCACCGCGTTCCGGCTGCCACTCCCCTCCCCGCTGGCGCCGGGCGAGAGCACCCACACCACGCTCCACTTCGAGGGTGCCATCCCCGCCGATTTCGGCGACAGTGAGGCAGCCTACGGCATCTTCAATCTTGACACAGCCAGCCACACGATCATGCTGGCCAATTCCTTTCCGATCCTGGCCGTCTACTCACCAGGGGCGGGCCACCAGGCGCACGAAGTCCTGCCGGAGGGCGATGCCGTCACCAGCAAGAGCACCCTCTTCCGCCTGACGCTGACCGTGCCTGAGGATGAGCACGTCATCACCACCGGCGTCGAGACGGGCCGCACGCCGGCGCCAAACGGCGCCAACCATCACATCGTCACGGGCCCGGTGCGGGACCTGGCGATCGGGCTGAGTCCAACTTTCGAGCAGGTGACGGCCCAAGTCGAAGGCATCCGCATCATCAGCCACTACCAGCCCGACGCCGGGCCGCTCGGCCGCGAAGCCGCAGATCTCACCGCCCAGGCTGTGCAACTGTTCAACCAGAGCTTCGGACCCTATCCCTTCGCCGAATTGGACGTGGTCGAGGTTCCACTCCGCAACGCGTTGGGCGTCGAGTATCCCGGGCTCTTCGTCGTCGAGGCCCAGACCTACACCGATCCGAAACAGCGCAATGCGTTCGAGGTCGCCACCGTCCACGAGGCCGCCCACCAATGGTGGTACAGTGTGGTCGGCAACGACGTGTTCGAGGCGCCCTGGCAAGACGAGGCCCTGACCAGTTGGAGCAGCCTCTACTTCTTCCAGGTCGAGCGCCCGCAATTTGCTGAGGGTTTGCAGTCGTCATGGGAGCGTACGCTGGCGAAGTACA
Organism: Chloroflexota bacterium; assembly: GCA_003520455.1. Next base: position 1,927 of record DOUV01000129.1, read on the forward strand.
AGGAGAGCCATCCCGACGAACTGATCACTCAGCCACTCAACCACTTCACTGGGCGAAGTGAGGCCTACGGGGTGGTCGTCTATGTCAAGGGCGCACTCTTCTTCGACGCCCTGCGGCGCGAATTGGGAGACGACCTCTTCTTTCGCGCGCTCCAAGAGTATTACCGTGATCACCACTACGATTTGGCGGCCCCCGCCGATCTCCTGGAAACCTTCGAGCGCGTGAGTGGCCGCGATCTCAGTAAATTCTACATGCGTTGGGGAGTTGCACCTTGAGAGAGTGGCCGCGGAAAGGTCGGGGGTTCCCCCTCGTGGCGGCTGCAGAGGACGAAGCGACCAGCACCAATTCTCGTTCTCGTCTCCGAGGATCGGGGAGGCAGGACCATCCGCCGGATGACGATGCGAATCGGGTCGAGCCGTGGGACCCCGTCGTGTTACCCACTCACTGCCGCTCGTCTGGCGACCGCGGGCGAACAGGACGCTGGTTCGGCGGCGCCCGCCCCACACGCGGCTTCGGCTCGGACTCCCTCACTTCGCTATCGAAAGGTTGCCACAAGCCCTCCTTCTCCAGGCGCAGCCGCACCGCAATGGCACCGACGAGCGCTGTGAAGGGGGGCAGCAACAGGATCAAGGGCAGCGCAACCTGACTCAGGAGTACGAACAGCAGGACGAGCAGAACCAGAAGCACGAACGTCGTGAGCGGGTCACTGACCGCAAGGAGGGCGGCATTCCGGTAACTCAGGCGTAAGCGCTGATCCGTCTGCAGGAGATAGAGCGGCATGACATAGAGATTCACTGCGACCCACAGGATAAAGAGCGTCACCCAGATACCCTGGAGCAACGGGGCCCACGAGACGTTGAGGCGGGCGTAGAAGCGCAGGTTCGCCAGCAGGATGAGGATCATCAATACGTAGAGGCCGAGCCAGATGGCCGCCGGCCGCCAGTAGCGCCGCGCCCCGTCCCACCAGGTCCGCCACGAGACGCTCTTCTCCTCAGCGATATCATTGGCCAGAGCGTAGTGACCGGCAAAGGCCAACGGCGCTGTCACGACCGGTATCAGGAGAACGAAACCGGCCAGCGCTGCAACCAGCATTGGGAAGAATTCCTCCCATAGCCCCTTCAAAGCCATCCAAAAAGCCCGCAAGCCTATCATCGAATGAAACCTCCCCGCATACAGCCAGGGTAGCCCAACCGCAGTTCGCTGTCAAACGTTGAGAGCGGTAGAACTTACCGTGCGGTGTCTTCTCTGATACACTGCCTGTACGTCCTCATCATCCATGACCCCTCCTGAAAATAGCCCGCTGCGC
>DOUV01001023.1 GCA_003520455.1 Chloroflexota bacterium
TGGGGCGCGGGGGGCAGCTGGACCGTCGGGGTCACCTGGGGCGAAGGAGTTGCCTGGGCCGTTGAGGTGGCTCGGGTCGTCGGCGTCGCCGTTGGCGTCGCCTGGGTCGTCGGCGTCGTTGTTGGGGTCACTGTCGCTGTACGGGTGGGTTGAGGGGTGCGAGTCGGCAGGGCCGTTGCTGTGGCCGTGGCGGTTGGGAGCGGTTTGGTCTCCACGAGCAGGTCACGCAGGTTCACCAGGAAGGTGTCGAAGGTCTCGGTGAGCTGCCTGACCTTGTCGAGTTCAGAGCGAACCGTATCAACCTCCTGACCAAGCTGATCGACGTCTCCACGAATCGCGTCGGTCTCGCTCTTGAGCTGGTCTGTTTCGGTGTGGAGCGCCTCAACCGTTGGTGGGAGCGCTTCCAGACTCTGGGTGCGCGTTTCGAGCCGGTCGGCGCGGTTTGAGAGGGTGCCCAGATCGTTCTGCGTCTGCTCGTTCTGGCGTTGCAGGGTGGCGGTACGCGACTCCAGGTCGAGGACAGCTCGGCTGCGGTTGAAGTTGAGGGTACCATTGAGTCCGTAGAGAATCAGCAGCACAATGGCGACGGCGAGCGCAGCGCCGAGGAGCGCGCCCAGCAGAGCACCACCCAGGAAGCTGGCACAGCCACTTCGGGCAGGCGGTGCGGGCGGTGGGGTATCGCGCCCGACGGGCCGCATCTCCGGCGGCGGAATGACAGGGGGAACGCCGGTGGCCGGTGCCTCGATGGGATCGGCCTCACGATTCCTGGTGAAGGCTTTCACCTTAGGGTGAGAGGCTGTCTCCGCCTGAGGCTCTGGATCGTCGGGTGGGGAGAGCCAGACGCTGCTATCGACGAGGGGGGCGGTGCTGGCAGCGGGATAGCCTGCCGGCTCGCCGGCGGGTCTCCCGGCAGTCGTGGCCCGGTCGTTGGCCGCCACTTCCTTATGAGGCGGAGCCTCGACAGAGCCGGCGTCACCGGCCTCGGCTTCGCCGGTTGCGGACGGGTCGGCGGTTTGGACCGCGCCGGTGGCTGCTTCCTCGCTGAGACTCGGTTCGATAGGCTCCGGCTCTGCTGGCGGGCGGTCGGGAGCCGCCGTCGTGGTGTTCGGTCGCTCCTCGGCTGGCTCGTGGTCCTCATCGTGACGCCTCGGCTCGTCCACAAGTGCCTCCTTTATGAAGAGATGGGTGGTGGGTGAGAGGAGCCCGTGGCGGGTGCCAGGGCGCCGCTGGTTCAGCCCGGTCAGGATCCCTGACCGCATAGTTTCATGCCGGCGTGGGCGGGCTCTGAGGCTGGGTTCAACTCCAGGGCTCGCTTGAGGTTGGGAATCGCTTTGTCACACTGTTCGAGATAGGCGTAGGCCAGGCCGAGTTCGTAGTAGACCTCCTCGGAATCGTAACCGAAGCTGATGGCCTGTTCGAGTGACTCGATTGCGGCCTCGAAATTCTGGCGGACGTAGTAGAGGACGCCCATATGAAAGTGGATGCGAGCGTAGCGGGGATCAACCGCGAGGCCATCCTCGAAGTATTTCCTGGCTTGCTCGTATTCGCCCTGCTGGTAGTAGGTCCAACCGAGTTCATCGTAGGGTTCCGCGTTCTTAGGGTCTACGTCGGCGGCACGGCGGAAATTGGCCAGGGCTTGTTCTAACTGACCCAGTGCCCGGTAGTTGGCGCCAGTCCGGATGTAGATGTAACTCAGCGGCTGAATCGCGAGGGCTTCTTCGTAGGCATAGATGGCATCATTATATTTGCCGAGGGTCTCGAAGACGTATCCGAGGTTGCGCAGGGCATCCACACTCTCGGAGTCGAGATCCACCGCTTCCTGCGCCGTCTCCAGCGCGCGATCGGTCCGGCCGGTGTCGGCGTAGGCTTCAGCCAGGAAGGCATAGGCCGGGGCGTAGTTCGGGTCGAGCTCGATGGCGCGTAGGGCCTCCGTAATGGCCTCGTCTGGTTGCCCAGCCCAATCGAGCGCCATCGCGTGATTGGCGATGACTTCGGGATTATCGGGTGCCAGCTCGACCGCGCGCTGGGTGCGGATCAGCGCCTCATCCGTGTGGCCGCGGATGGCCAGGAGTTTACCCCAGCGGGCGTAGGCGATGGCGTTGTTGGGGTCAGTGGCGACTGCGGCTTTGTAGGCCTCCAGCGCCTCGGTGATGTTGCCCTGATCCAAATAGCTGTCACCGGCAGCCAGCTGCTCAATCGCGTCACCGCTGGCGTGCGCGTCGGAGGTGGCGACCGTGGTGGGCGGTGCGACGAGGGTCGTGTAGCGGCTCAAAAGCCGACAGGTAGGCCGGTTGAGGCCGACAGGTTCAGAGCAGTTATCGGAGGCCCAGCCAACAAACGGCCGGTAGCGCTGGACGTATAGGATCCCAACCAGGATGTACGCCAGGACCAACAGCGACCAGATCAAGCCGCGCAGACTGCGCCGGCGGCGCTCGCGTTCTCGCAGATACACTAGAAGGAGTCTCTCCAGATGGGGACTAGCTGCCGGATTATAACACAATTGCGAAGGCGCACGAAGGACCTTTGTCCGACGGTCCGGCCCCACTTCTGATGAGCGTTGCTGAGGGGCCGGCTCCTGGCGCCGGGTATTGCGCCGCCAGACGCCCTCAGAGCCGCCGCTCCGCCGTGTCGCGGGAAGAGTCAGCGTCAGCTGCCTGGCGGGCCTGTTGGCGCCGGTAGGTCCAGATGCTCAGCTCCTCTAGCGCGACCAGGCCGACGTAGGGGAGCAACAGCCAGCGGGCAATGCGTAGCAGGCTCCCGGCCCAGCCAAGTGGGGCCAGCCAGATCGTGGCGGGGGCAACGACGGGGTCGCCGAGCCAGGGAAGGGCGGCGCCAGGAGCAGGGAGGAGATCGGGCAGCAGGCCAGCAGTGAGGGTCGCTGCTCCAAAAGTCAGCGCCAGCATACCCAGCCAGGGATAGGGACGCTCGTCGGCGACGTTTTCGTCCCATTCCCGGCCGAACCGCCAGCCGTACAGGGGGAGCGCTACCAATAGCGTCGTCAGGGTCCAGTTGAGGAAGCCCATCAAGAGCAGCCAGACCAGGCCGGGGGCCGGTGCCTCACCGGCCCGGTAGATTCGAATCAGAGGCGGGAACGCCCAGACTGCACCGAGCAGCCCGATCAGGACTTTCCATTGCAGGCCGTCGGGGAGGGAAAAGGGCCAGCCCTGGCTGAAATGCAGGATGACGAAGACTCCCAGCGGGAGCACCAGCATTCGGGCATCCCACCAGTTGGTGCGTGGCAGGAGCGACCAGAGAAAAGGATTGAGGGCCACCAGGACGGCGAGACCGGCGAACCAGAGGGACAAGAAGCGTTGTCGGCGGTAGCGGATGCCAACAGCAATCCCAAACAGCGCGAGGATCACGGTCGGTGCGCGAAACCAGGTGTGCGTGATCAGATCAGGGGCGAATGGGGCACCGAGTGCGGCCGTAGTCCAGAAGCCGCTCCCAAGGGTAACGCTCGTGAGAACGGGGAGCGCCACAATCAGCAGGGTCGTGCCGGGATCGTGGGGGCGGTGCCAGTGGTGCCAGGCGAGCAGTACCAGCGCGACCGATGCGCCCACAGCCACGCTCACAAACTCCCACACACTCCACCGAACCAGGGGGTAGGCTGCGCCTGTGCGCCGACCGAAGGCAACCAGGGCCGTGGCGATCGCCAGATGGGCCGCGCCCAGGAGCCCTGCTATCAACGTCACCAGATGCTCACTGACGCGTGCTCCCCGCATGCTATGCTCCCCTTCCAGGCTGACGAGGCGGCGTAGGTGTAGCACGAGATAGGAAGCTTTGTCAAAACGGCTCTTGCTGTGGCTGACTGGAGATGGTATAGTCGGGGGATTGGGGCGTCGAGAAGGACTCAAATTTTGAGTCTTTTTCAACTTCGAGAGGCGAGTTGACCGTGAGTCCGAACGATTTGGTGGATCCGGCCGAAGTGGCGGCGCTGGCGCAGCGCTACGGAGAACCGTACCGGGTGAAGGTGGTGATGGAGGTCGGGCCCGCGTTCTTCGAGCCGTGGTCGCAGAAGGCTCCTACCCGGCGGGGCGAGGTGATGTTTCTGATGCCGCGGCCTGCCGGCTTGTTGCTCCACGCCAAGAGTCATTACCCCGAGGATACCTGGCGGCTTTTGACGGGCGGCATCGAGGTGGGAGAACGGGTTGCCGAGGCGCTGCAGCGCGAGCCCGGTGAGGAGACCGGGCTCACGCCGGAGCCAGAGGTCTTTCTGGCACTCATCGAGTATGAATTCCACTGGAACGAGCGGAGTTTCCCCTGGGTCACCTACGTCTTCCGCATGGCGCCAACGATGGCGCCCCTCCGGGCCAGCGTGGATGCCGAGATTTTCGCTACCCGCGAGGTCTCGCCGACCGCGTTGGCCGCGGTGGCCGACGCTCTGGAGGCGTTACCGCCGCCACGGACTGATTGGGGTCGCTATCGGGCGGTTGCCCACCGGGTTGTTGCAGACTTGCTCCAGGAAGGTGGGACAGGGAGCAAGGAGCACCGCGAGCAAGGGGAGTAGGGAACAGAGTGCTGCGGCAACGTTCCAGGCGGGGAGCAAGGCAGAAGCATTCTTGCTCCCCGTGCCGGGCATCAGGCGGGCACACAAGGTTTTTCCGCGGTGACGCGTGAAAGGATTAGTGGAGCCTGCGCCACCAACTCTCTTCGAGAAGGGTGGTCTGCAGCCAGCGGGCGAGGTGGGGATCGGCGGCGGAGAGCGTCAGCGGCTCGGTCATTGCCAGTGCCAGGGCCCGCGCGAAGAGAGCGCGCGGCTCGGCCAGAGCGAGGGCGTCGGCAGCGTAGCCTCGGAC
>DOUV01000475.1 GCA_003520455.1 Chloroflexota bacterium
CCCGGAGAGAGCCCGGGCCTGCGCGGCGGCCCTCGCCGAGCGGGGGTACCGCGGGTACGGCACCGCGTTCGACGTGCTCGAGGTCGAAGAGATCGCCCGGATGGTTGACGAGGTGCACCACCACTTCGGGCGAATCGATATCCTGGTCAACTGTGTCGGCACCCACATCGAGGCGCCGGCCGAGGAACTCGCCGAGGCTGCCTGGGATAAGGTGGTGGATACCAATTTGAAGGGCGCGTTCTTTCTCTCGCAGGCTGTCGCGCGCCACCAGATCGCCGCCAGGACCGGCGGCCGCCACATCCATCTCACCTCTGTCCGGAGCGCATTGGGCATCCGGCGCGGCTACATCGCCTACTGCTCGAGCAAGGGCGGCCTGCCCACCATGATCCGCCAGCTGGCGACCGAGTGGGCCAGGTACAACATCACCGTGAATGCCATCGCCCCGACCTTCATCCGGACCGATCTGGTGAAGGAGTATCTCGACGATGAGGCCTTCTACACCACCCTCGTCAACCGCATCCCGCTGGCACGGGTCGGCGACCCCATCGACCTCGTCGGCGCCACACTGCTCTTTGCCTCGCCGGCGGGGGCCTTCATCACGGGTCAGAATTTGTTCGTGGACGGCGGCGTGACCGCAACCCAGTGACAGTGGTGGGTTTGCAGCGGAGAGGTTGAAAGGTTATCAACCACGAAACCCTTCAAGTTCAATCTCCCAACCTTCAACCCCTGAAGGAGACTTCATGACGACCAAACTGATCGACTTGAGCATGACAGTGCACAACGATATGGTGACCTTCCCGCGGATCGTGCGGCCGGCCCTGGTGATGTATGAGAGTTGGACCGAGTTCGCCGAGCGGATCGGTGCGGCGCAATATGGGGCTGACTGGTTGACCGCCAGCTACATGATCGTGCTGAGCGATCACGTGGGGACTCACATCGACGCTCGTAAGCACCTCAAGGCCGATGCGCCCGGCCCGGACGGAATCCCTCTCGAATACTGCTTCGGCGACGGTGTGGTCCTCGACATGCGCCACATCGAGAAGGGCGCCGCTATCACCGTCGCCGACGTCAGAGCGGCGCTCGCCAGGATCAACTACGAGGTCAAACCGCTCGACATCGTTCTGATCCACACCGGCGCGGGCGCGATCCAGGACAAAGATGAGTACCTGACCGACCACTCGGGGATGAGCGCCGCGGCGACGAACTGGTTGATCGACCGGGGCGTCAAGGTCATGGGCATCGATGCGATCACCTTCGACCCCCCAGTCTGGGCGATGTTCGAGCGCAAAGAATTCTGGGAAGCCCACCGCATCATGCTCGAGCGCGAGTACTACCACATGGAAAATCTGACCAATCTCGACAAGCTTCCGCCCTATGGCTTTAAGATCTCGGCGTTCCCGGTCAAGTGGCACGGCACCACGGCGGCGCCGATTCGAGCCGTAGCGATCGTCGAGGAATAAAGAGAGAGGAGCGATCCTTCAGCCTCATATTCGATTCGAGAAGCTGCCGTTCAGCTCCACTCTCTTCACAGGCGCGCTCATGAAAACTCCCGCCATTCCGATCGTGGCACATTTCGGTGAATTTGAGACCGGCACCCTCCTGGCCGGCGGCAAGGGCGCCAGCCTCAACGCGATGACCCGGGCCGGTCTCCCGGTTCCGCCCGGCTTCGTTGTCGGCGCCGAGGCGTTCCGCCGGTTCCTCGACGTCGAGGGCGCTGAGGCGACGATCCTCAACCTGCTCGACGTCTGCGATGTGGACGATGCCGAAATGCTGGAGCGGGTCTCGCGGCGCATCACTGAGCTGATCCTGACTCGCGCGATGCCCGGCGACCTGGCCGTCACCGTTGGCACCGCCTACCGCGCGCTGAGCCCTGATGGACGGCCCTGCCCGGTGGCCGTGCGCTCCTCCGCCATTGCCGAGGACTCCGAGGCCGCCAGCTTCGCCGGCCAGCAGGAGACCTACCTCAACATCTGCGACGAAGCCGGCGTGCTGCACCACATCCGCGCCTGCTGGGCCTCCTTCTTCCGCCCGCGGGCGATCTTCTACCGGGCCAAGAAGCATACCCTGGCCGATCTCAGGATCGCGGTGGTCATCCAACACATGGTCTCGCCTGAAAAATCGGGGGTGATGTTCACCGCCGACCCGGTCCGCCGGCGGCGCGACCAGATGATTGTCGAGGCGACCTGGGGGCTCGGGGAGGCTGTGGTCAGCGGCCTGGTGACGCCCGATAACTACACCGTGCGCAAGCGCGATGGCGCCGTCGTGACCTGCTTCGTCCCGCGCAAGCCTGTCGCCATCGTGCGCGACGAGCAGCACAGCGGCGTCTACGAGACCACCCTCGACGATGAGCAAGCGCAGGCGCGGGTGCTCTCGGACGAGGAATTGCAGCAGCTGGCCGGCTTGGGACGCCAGCTCGAGGCGCACTTTGGGAAGCCGCAGGACGTGGAGTGGGCCATCGAGGCCGGCCGGATCTACCTTCTCCAGAGCCGCCCGATCACGACGTTGTAGCGCGGAGAGATTGGGACCGAGTGGCGCTCGAATCGCCTGTGCGTGAAAGATCCATAACGAAGGCACTGCTCACCTCCAATCGCCAGAGGGGATGTGATGATAATCGAAGATACTTTCACGATCGACGCATCGGTCCAGGATGTCTGGACGTTCTTCTTCGACCTCGAGCGCATGAGCGCCTGCATGCCGGGTGTCGAGCGGATCCAGCAGGTAGGCGAGGCCCGCTACGAGGGAGTGCTCAAAGTCAAGGTCGGCCCGATCGGTGCGGCATTTGGTGGCGAGGTCGTGGTGGTCGAGCAGCAGGCGCCCACCTTCCTGAAAGCCGTTGCCAGGGGGAAAGATCGCGCCACGGCCAGCCTCGTTCAAGGCGAGTTTGTCTCGACCTTGACCGGGCGCGGCCCTCAACAGACCGAGGTCGCGTACACGATGGACGTGGCGATCCGTGGCCGGTTGGGCAGCTTCGGTCACAGCGTCATCCAGGAGACCGCCCGCCGCCTCTCGGCTGAGTTCATCCGCTGTGTCAAAGCCCGCATTGAGGCGCCCGGCGCCGAGGCGGCGACCCAGTCGCCGCCCAGCGTGGCCGGCATCGCCGCGAAGGCCGTGGTGGAAGCCTCCAGGGAGGCTCTCAACGACAAGGCGCGCGCGGTCGGCCGCTGGATGCGCAGGGACCCCTCGCTCTCGTCCCAGTCTTCCCGCTCTGAGGGCGAAGAAGGAATAGAAGCGGAAGGGAAGACGCCCCGGCGCGATACCTCTCCTCCTGGCCAGGCCGAGAAGGGATCGACGGGGGGATCCGCTGACGCTGGGAAGCCATCTTGAGACTTCCAACGAGGGGTTGGCCCGCAGCGAGTATCGATCGCCACCTGCTCATCTCCGATCTCATTTCTCGACCGAGGCTTCAATGTCGCCTGCTCATACCCCGATCAACCGCCGCGTATTGCGCGAAGAGATCAAAGAACGCTTGATGGATGCCATCCTGCGCGGTAGTTACCAACCAGGAGACCGAATCGTCGAGACCCGAATTGCCCAGGATTTCGGCGTGAGCCAGGCCCCGGTCCGTGAAGCGATCCGTGACCTGGAGTTGATGGGCTTCGTCGAGAGCACGCCCTTCAAAGGCGCCTCGGTGCGAGCGCTCAACCGCGCCGAGTTAGGCGAGGTTTACCCCGTGCGCGCCGCGCTCGAGGCGGTCGCGGCGCGCCTGGCCG
>DOUV01000333.1 GCA_003520455.1 Chloroflexota bacterium
ATTTGTCTCCGCCGTTGACACCTACCTCCGCCGACACGGAGCGAGCCTTTGTGACCTGCTCGATGCGCTCGAGGACCCCACCGGGTTTACGGGGCTCTGCGACCTGCACACGGCTTATAGTCAGCCGTTTCCGGACCCGAAAGCTGTGCAAACCGCACTGCGCTCGATCCATCGGGCTTTGGAGGGACTGGCACCGTCGGCGCTCGATCGGATTGGCCAGGCCCGGAATCTGCCCGCGTCCGACATGACGATGTGGCACGGCGCGCGCATCAGCGAGCTGCTGGCGCGGTTTAGCTATGCCCGATAATCACCTCAACAGGCTGCGCCTCAATTGGGCGCGGCCGCAGCCGGTGTACAAGCAACAGGATTTCCGTGACGCCAGTCACTCGCAGCATCTGGCATTCGTGGCAGACTCCGTACAATTCAGGGCGAACAGCACTTAGCCGATTCGAAGCATGGGAAGGTGGAATTCGCTGCTAATATGCTTGGAAAGAGGTCCTCTGCTCATCTCTCTGTCAGCGCGGGCAATTTCATTGCTTTGATCTACACTGGTACCATGCAGCGCTGCCGGAATGACCATTCGCAACACGCTGCTCCGTTCCGCTCTGTGCGCCTGACAGGCTCCGATATCTCCAATAGCCATTGCGGAATCCCAAAAATCCTCAATCAGATCTCACCCGGCCCCCTTCCCACTGCATACTGAGGAAGGAATGGCATGGACGATCCCACCAGAACAGAACTTGCTGATTTGAAATCGAGATATGCCGAATAATTCGACCTGATGTGACAGCATTGAGACCATAGTCGTTCGGAGGTAACTTCCACCCACCTCGCCTCGGGGCACCAGCCAACCGCCGAGTAGGCTGATCAATTTGTCGCTCCGTAAACCCGTTGTCCAGGGCCGGGTGCCCTGGATTGACCGAACCCGGTATTCGCCAAGTGACCATGCTACCTGTCTCCAGCCCTCCACCTGCTGCCCGGGAAACAGTCTATTCGTATCTGTCCCGCCTTGCTGCGACGTGGCGGACGGAGGTCCCGGATCTTGCCCGTGACATGGGAGCCCCTTTCAAGCATTTCCTTGAACAGGACGCCGAGGCCTTCGAGATCCTTGCCGACTGGGCAAACCTTGACGCGCACCAGTTGAAAGAGATGCTCTCCTGGACCGGGATCCGGGCCGGAAACGTAAGGATGAACTTCCGTGGGGAGCAGCTGGTGTCCCGGGCGCTTCGCAATCCGGTGATGAGGGGGTGCCCTGTTTGCCTTCGCGAGGACGTTGAGGGGCATGTAGGATCAGCCACGGCAGCGATGGTCCTGCGCGGGGATTGGCAGATGCGAGAGGTCAATGTCTGTGTCCGGCACAGCCATCCTCTGATTCCGCTATGGGGTTCAGACAATCCTCGCGACCGGTATGACATCCAAGCGCGCCTGCGCGAGATAGAAGACGACATTCTGTCTGGGGCGCTGGAGCAACCGGCAACTCCGCCCTCCCTTTACGATCTATGGCTGGATCGGCGGCTTCTGGATGGCCAGGATGAGACATGGTTCAGGAAACTCCCCCTGTTTGCCGCCACAACTTGCTGCCGGCTATTGGGGCACGCCCTCCCTATGGAAAATCAGACCGAAGGCACACCTGACCCGGGCTCGGTTCATGCCGCCGGTTTTAATGTTGCACGACACGGCGAGACCGCCATCCGAAAGGCCCTCGATCAGATTGCTGCGGCGGCCACTGGCCACCTTGATGAGCCCAACAAAGCCTTCGGCGCACTGTTTACTGCACTCAACAGAGATTATGCAGAGGAAGATGGGTTCGGCCCGCTGCGCCGTATCTTGCGGGAGTCCATCCTTGACCATTGGCCCATCGCCCCCGGCGAAGTCCTGCTGGGTGAAGTTGTCACCGAACGCCGCCTGCACTCCCTCGTTACCGCGGCGAAGGAGATCGGCGTTGGTGCGAATATTATCGAGAAATTCCTGATCGAGGCCGACGCATTCTGCGGCCAAGGTTTTCGCCCCCGGAGTCGCCGTGTTTTTGACGCACATGCGTATGCCGAATTGCTGGCTGAAATCCCCACTCTTGTTAGCTCCCCCTCGATGCGCAAGGCGATGGGGGCAACGAAAAGCGAACTCGCCGCGCTGAAGGAAGAGGGCCTTTTGATTCCGCGCACGCGCGCCAGCAAGATCAAGAACCCATGGCGGATTTCGGACGGGACAGCCCTTGTCGGCGAGCTCCTTACGAGTGCCCTTCCTGTCGCGCCGGGCGGCGATTATTGGGAGACTCTTCTGCTCGCTTGCCGGCGCTCGGAGATCAGCCTGTCGACGTTGGTCGGGGCGATCCGCGAAAAGCGCTTATCCGTGGGGCAACGGGTATCGGTTCCCGGCTTTCACGGGATCGTCGTCAATATGAAGCAGGTTAACAACCTCGCCAACACGCTCCGAACTTATGAAAACCCCGTCAAAGCAGAGCTTCCCGGGGTAGCAAGTGCCGCCGCATTCGGTCGGTCAGTCGGACTGCGCGACCATGGAAACTTTCTTGCCCTGATCGAGGCCGGCCAGACACCTGCGCTGCCCTGTACGAACCCGAGAACGGGACGTCTGCAATACCGCCTCAGCGCCGAGCACATCGCTTCGTTCCACCGGCGCTTTGTGACGCTGACAACTCTTTCAGAGGAAACCGGACTCCACCGCAACACCTTGAAGCGCCTTCTCGCGAACTCCCAAGTCACTCGCTTCACCGCGGACGGGCGGGATTTTGGACCGGTCTACTTGCGCTCCGAGGCTGTCAGAGCTGTCAAGTAGCGGAGCAGCGTTGCTCCGTCGAGGCGGCACACGCGAATGCCCAACTATGCCGAAATCGCCTGAATCGGTCTTCCATAATGGAAATTGTTATTCTTTCCAAATGCTTTACAAGAAGCTCACCGCAACCTGCGAAAATAGTTCTTGACAGGGGTGCGCACGAAAAACCGCCGTTTTGCGCACTCTTATGCCCCCTTGGCAGCAGATCGGGTTTGCTGGCGATCCCGGGAGGACTCGAACCCCCAACCTGCTGATTAGAAGTCAGCTGCTCTATCCGGTTGAGCTACGGGACCGCTGGCGCCCGGTTTACCCGCGTGCCCGGTCGAGATCAAAGGCTAAAACGACCGCTCAGGCGAACGGATCAACGGGGTAGCGCACCGCCGCGAGGTAGAGCCCCTGGGGCGGGCAG
>DOUV01000829.1 GCA_003520455.1 Chloroflexota bacterium
GCCTAGAATTTACCAACAGTATCCTGAGAGGTGAGGGGTGAAGGGTATCACAGTGTTACCTGCCCCGGATCCCCTTGTTCGGACAGCGCTGAGCGTTGATATTTCCATTGCACGACCTTCAACTTTCAACCTTTCACCTGCAACTTGCCGAGGACCAGGATGAGCGATTCCAGGCTCGAGGCCCGCAATCTATGCAAGACCTTCGGCCAGACCCGTGCTGTGGATCGCGTGAGCTTGAGCGTGCGCGCGGGGGAGGCCTTCGGGCTGGTCGGGCCCGACGGGGCCGGCAAGACGACGACGATGCGATTGCTGACGGCGATCATGGCGCCGACGTCCGGCGACGCATGGGTGTCGGACCTGCACACGGTTCACGAGGCGGAGGCGTTGAAGGAGCGCATCGGGTACATGAGCCAGCGGTTCGGTCTGTACCCGGACCTGACGGTCCAGGAGAACATCGATTTCTACGCGGACATCTACAGCGTGCCGCGACGGGGTCGGGAAGACAAGATCGATGAATTGCTCGGCTTCAGCAACCTCACACCGTTCAGGCAACGGCAGGCGGGCCGGCTGTCGGGCGGGATGAAGCAGAAGCTCGCCCTGGCGTGCACGCTCGTGCACGAGCCGAAGGTCGTCATGCTCGACGAACCGACGACGGGCGTGGATCCCGTCTCGCGCCGCGCCTTCTGGGACCTGATCTTCGAACTGTCGTCCCAGGGAGTAACGGTTTTCGTGACGACCCACTACATGGACGAGGCTGAGCACTGCCACACCCTGGGCCTGCTCTCCTACGGACAGCTCATCGCTCTCGGCAGCCCGGCCGAGCTGAAAGCCAACATGCGGGCCGGCCAGATGCTCGAGCTCGACGTGGCTGACGCGCTGCGGGCCTCGACCGTGGTGACCAGCCTGCCGGCGGTCCACAGCGCGGCCCCCTACGGCGACAAGTTGCACGTCCTGGTCTGGGGCGACGCCGGTGAGACGATTGACCCACTCTCCCGGACTCTGGCCGCCGCCGGCCTCCCGCCGCGTCGAGTGGAGCCGGTTGAGTTCTCGCTGGAAGATCTATTCGTCACCTTCATCGAGATGCAGCAAGAAGCGATGCGTGATGCGTGAAATCATACATCACGGAGGGACCGATGATGAGGCGCTTCATAGCCGTCCTGATCAAAGAGGCCCGCGAAATCTGGCGTGACCCTTACACTCTGGGCATGGCGATCGTGCTGCCCCTCATCATGCTCTTTCTCTTCGCCTATGCCACCAACCTGGACGTGAAAGACGTCTCGCTGGCGATCTACGACCAGGATCGCTCCCGTGCCAGCCGCGACTACGTGACCCTGTTGACTATCGGGGACGAATTTCACGTCCACGCCTGGGTGCAGAGTAGCGACGAGCTAGAGCACCTGATGGACAACGACACGGTGGAGGTTGGACTGATCATCCCGCCCGGCTTCGGCGAGGCCCTGGCGGCCGGCCAACCGGCGACGGTACAAACCTGGGTCGATGGCTCCTTCCCGCCCACGGCCAACGTCGCTATCGGCTATGTGACGGCCTTCAACCAGGTTTACAGCGCCCGGGAGGTGGCTGCGCTGCTGGGCCAGCCAGTGAAGCCGGCGATCGCTGTCGCGCCACGGGTCTCGTACAACCCCGGTCTGAAAAGCGTCAACTCCGTGGTGCCGGGGCTTTTTGCCGTCATCCTGCTGGCCTTCCCGCCGCTGCTCTCGGCGCTCTCGGTCGTGCGCGAGAAGGAGCGCGGCAGCATCCAGCAACTGTTTGTCTCCCCGATCCGGCCGGCGGAGTTGATCCTGGGCAAACTGATACCCTACGGCGTGATCGCCTTCGTCGAGATGGCGGTTATCTTTGTGGCGGGCATCGGCTGGTTCCAGGTGCCCTTTGTGGGCAGTTTACCATTTCTACTGGTCACCGCCCTGATCTACGTCTTCGGCGCCGTCAGCATCGGGTTGCTGGTCAGCACCGTAACCAGCAGCCAGGCGGCCGCCATGATTGCCACCATCGTGCTGACGATGATGCCGGCCCTGATCTTCTCGGGCTTCATCTACCCGATCTTCAATATGCCGCCGGTCATGCAATGGTACACCAACCTCTTTCCGGCGCGCCACTTTGTCACGATTTCGCGGAGCATCGCCCTCAAGGGCGTGGGGTTGGAGCATCTCTGGCCGCACGTGGGCCTACTGCTGGCCTACGTGCTGGTGATATTCACGATGGCCTCGCTCCGATTCAAGAAGAAGGTCGGTTAACCATGTCCAGTCGCCTGATTGCCTTGATGCGCAAAGAGTTTCTCCAATTTTTCCGTGACCGGCTGCTGGTCATCCTGATTCTCTACACCTTCGTCGAGCCGGTGCTGTGTGGCATCTCCCTCTTTCTCGAGGTGAAAAACCTGTCGCTGGTCGTGTACGACGCCGACCGCAGCGCCGCCAGCCGCGCGCTGGTCCACAGCCTGGACAGCTCGGAGCACTTCGATCTGCGCTTCGTGCCCGATTCGCTGGCCGGCCTCCGGCCGCTCCTGGACCAGAGTGAGGTACAGGTAGCACTGGTCATTCCGGCCGGCTTCGAGCGCGACCTGGCAAGGGGCGAGACAGCGCGCGTCCAGCTCCTCACCGATGGCTCCAACGCCAACATCGCCGCCGTCGCCACCGGCTACGCCGAGCAGATCATCGCGGCCCACTCGCGACGCATCGAGGTGGAACGCGCCGGGCTCCCGGAGACCGGGCTGGACCAACTGCCGGTGGTGATCAACCGGATCCGGGCGCGCTACAACCCCGCCCTGCGCTTCACACCCT
This sequence comes from Chloroflexota bacterium, assembly GCA_003520455.1. The sequence continues at coordinate 2,796 of DOUV01000829.1, forward strand.
TTAACATGCTCGGGATGGTGGCCTTCGTCGTGCCGGTGCTGGGAGTGCTACTGGGGTCGGTGGCGATCGTGCGCGAGAAGGAAGCCGGCACCCTGGACCAACTGATGGTCACGCCGATCCGCCCCTGGGAGCTCATCGTCGCCAAGCTGCTACCGCTCGGCCTCATCAAGCTGGCCGGGCTCGCGGTCGGCCTGGCGATTGCCGTTTGGGGCTTTGGCGCGCCGGTGCGCGGCAGTCTGAGTTTGTACTTTGCCCTGTCCACGCTCATCTTCGCGGTGGGCATCGGCTTGGGTGTCGCCATCGGGACGGCGGCCAACACCATGCAGCAGGCCCTGCTGCTGGCCTTCTTCGTCATCTTCCCGATGGCCTTTCTGTCGGGGATGATGTCGCCGGTACAGAACATGCCCACGATCTTGCAATGGCTCTCCCTGCTCAGTCCGTTTCGCTACTACCTGACCATCACCATAGGCGTCTTCCTGAAAGGTGTGGGCCTGAGCGTGCTCTGGCCCCAGGTTCTGGGACTGGTCGCGCTCGGTACCGCGATCCTCATAACAAGCCTGGCCGGTTTCCGCCGAAGCCTGGCGTAAAGGAGTTTGCGCGATGAACAAACGACTCCTTCTCACCGCCCTCATCCTGGCCCTGGCCACGGTCACCGATTGGTGGGCTCTTGGCCGGCCGCCGATCGCCACCGCGCAGAC
>DOUV01000030.1 GCA_003520455.1 Chloroflexota bacterium
CGCGCACGTGGCTGGTGTCGTGGGGGAGGCGCCCCGCGCGCAGCCACTGGCGGAGGCCGTTCAGGAAGAAGTCGTCGGTGAAGTCCTCGCTCCAGAGGGTGCTGTAGGGCACACCCGCTTTGGTCAGGCAGGCGTTGAGGTTGAGCAGGCCCACCAGCCCCGGCCACTGGCCCGACCAGTTGGCCACGGTGAGAATCGGCCCGCGATGGCTGCGCAGCCCGGCCAGCACGTGGTGGCTGTATTGCCAGACCGCCTCGGCCACGATCAGGCGTGCTTCGGGATGGATGGTCGTGAACACGTCCATGCCCATGCGCTGGTTCCAGATGAAGCCGTGGCCCACCTCCGGATCGAAGGGGTGTCCGCGCTTGACGGTGATGCCCTCTTTCGCAAAAGCGGCAACAAGTCGCTTCTCCATCTCTTCCTGTGCGGGCCAGCACACTTGATTCGCCGAGAGACGCTGATCACCGCTGGTGACCAGGACGACCTCGCGAGATCCAACTGGATCAGGTCCTGCCAACGTTGGTACACGATAAAGAAGCATTCCATGTCCTTTCATGCGACACCCCGTAATGCTCGCAATCGTTTGAGGGGTGAGGCCGAGTCTCGGCCGAAGTGAGTGACGAGGCACTTGTATTCGGTATAGAGGGCCTCATAGGTGGCGGAAGAACACTCGTCCGGCTTCACTCTGAGACGAGGTGGGGGGACCATCGTTTCTACCGCATGCCCGACGGTCGGATGGGTACCCGCCGCGACCGCTGCCAGGATTGCCGCGCCGAGCGCGCTGGTCTGATCTACGGCGGACACCTCGGTCGGCATTCCTGTCACCGTCGCGTAGATATCCAGGAGCAGATCATTTTTGGTTAACCCGCCACCTGCACGGATCGATGTGACGGGTAGGCCGGCCGCCCTGAATGTTTCCACAATCAGTCGTGTCCCAAAAGCCGTTGCCTCGATCAGAGCACGGTAGACGGCTTCGGCTGGCGTTTGTAAGGAGTAGCCGAAAATGACGCCGCCCAGATCCGCGTCTACGAGCGGCGTTCGACACCCATTCCACCAGTCGAGTGCCAGCAGCCCGCTCTGGCCTGGGCGGAGCGTCGCGGCCTTTTCAGAAAGCACCGCGTGCACTGATTGCCCACGGCTCGCTGCTTCTTCATAGTACGCTGGCGGCACGCTCTGCTCGACAAACCAGCCAAAGATATCACCAACTGCTGCTTGGCCCGCTTCATATCCAAAGAGTCCGGGCACAATTCCGTCTTCAACGACCCCGGAGATGCCTTCCACAGCACCTCGTTCTCGGCCATCAGCATGTGGCACGTGGAAGTTCCCATCACCATGAACAGGATGCCTGGCCCACTGACTCCACCTCCGAGGACAGCGGCGTGGGCATCGATGATCGGTGCTGCAACCGGCGTACCCGCGGCTAACCCCAATCGTTCGGCCCAGTGTGCGCTCAGCCCCCCAACCGGTTGGCCTGGTGCGACCACCGGCCCGGCCAGCTTGTCGCGGTAGAGGTGGATGAGCCCTGGGTGAAGCGCTGCCAGAAAATCAGTCCCAGGGAAGCCATCGATCTTGTGCCAGGTGGCTTTGTACCCGGCAGCGCAGGCATTGCGAGCCAGTTGGCCGGTGAGTTGCCACACAATCCAATCGGCTCCCTCGACGATCCGGTCGGCCACGGCGTACAGGTCAGGCGTTTCCTCCACCATCTGCAGTGCCTTCGGTATGAGCCATTCGGACGAGATTTTGCCACCGTAGCGAGCGAGCCACCGTTCACCCCGCGCCACAGCCAACCGGTTAACCCGGTCCGCTTGGGCTTGGGCAGCATGATGTTTCCAGAGCTTTGGCCAGGCGTGAGGCTTCCGCCGGTAGGCATCCAGGAGGCAAAGTGGAACGCCATCAACAGTGGTGGGTAAGATCGTGCAGGCCGCAAAATCCAGCCCCAGGCCCACGACCTGCGCAGCGCTGATGCCGCTCTGGTCTAGAAGAGCCGGGACGGCGGTATCCAGAACCGCGAGCCAGTCGAGCGGGTTTTGGAGTGCCCACTCAGGAGGGAGCAAAGAGTCATTTCCCGGAAGAGCCTTGTCAATCACGCCATCAGCATATGTGTGAACGGCGCCCACGACTACTTCACCTGTCTCAACGTCCACCAGTACGGCCCGGGCGGATTCAGTACCGAAATCAAGCCCGATGGTGTATCTGTTCATCTTTTCTCCTTCCCCGCGAGCTCAACGAATGTATCGGGAAGCCAGATCCGGAGCCTCGGGGCCGAAAGGAGCAACCGGGGGATGTATTCCAGGCCAATCGAGCCAGGGCACAGCGGTTACACAGGTCTGCCTCTCTGTTCAGGAAGACGCCGGCTGCCGGGACGAGAGGATGTCCAGGGCGTTGTGACGGAGACTGAATACGCGTTCAAACTCGGCCTCAAAACCGTCGGGCACATAGTCGCCAGTTACGGGATCCAGGCTGTAGTGGCCTTGGTATTCACCCGCGACGATTCGCCTCAAGATGTCGACGAAGACGTCTACCTCGTCCTGGGTGTTGTAGCAGCCGAAGCTGATGCGTACCAGGCCTGGTACGCGACTCTTGTCACCGGCCTGTAGCTCCGCCCGGTACTGTTGCCGCTCTTTGTCAGAGAGCCTCAAAAGGAACGTGACGTATGGATGCGCACAAAAGCAGCCATTCCGCACTCCGATCCCTCCCTCCAAACTCAGGATCGAAGCAACCTTACTGTGAGGCACACCATGAACATTGAATGAGATCACACCAACACGATCTTGGCCCGCGACCAGTTCCTTCGGTCCGTATAAAGTGATCCCTTCGACCACTGCCAGCCGCTTGAGCGCATAGGCGATCAGTTGGCGTTCATGCGCAGCGATCGACTCCATGCCGATGCTTTGGAGTGTCTGCATTGCGGCCGCCAAGGCCACAGCCCCGACGACATTGGGGCTCCCAGCCTCCTCCCGGTCAGGCAAGGCGGCCCACTCCACACTGTCGGTGGTGACAATCTTGACGGTCCCACCCCCCACTTCGGCTGGCGTTCCCTGTTCCAGGCAATCGCGTCGTCCGATCAGGGCCCCGGAGCCATAGGGGGCATACATCTTATGGGCTGATAGGGCCACATAGTCCAGGTGGCGCGGGTCATCCAGGGAGAGCATCCGGATCTGACGGTGCGGCGCCAGCTGAGCGGCATCGACGAGGATCAAGGCGCCGGCGGCGTGAGCCTTCTCGGCGAGATGATGAATCGGGTTGACCAACCCGGTCACGTTGGAGGCACCAGTAACGGCGACAAGCCGTACGCGCCCGGCGTACGTGGCAAGCTGGCGATCGAAGTCATCTTCATCGAGCATGCCCCATTGGTCGACGGCAGTATGACGCACATGCGATTGAAGACGCCACGGGAGGTCGTTGGAGTGATGTTCCATCAAGGTGGTGAGCACGACGTCATCCGGCCCCAATTCCAGGCGACGCATGAGCTTGTTGATGGCCTCAGTCGTATTTCTGCAGAAGACGACCACGTGCTGGTCGAACCGAGCAGCGACGAACTCGGCAACCATCTCCCGCGCATCGTCATACGCTTTGGTGGCGAGGCGTGACTTATATCCGGCGCCACGATGCACACTTGAATACCAGTGGAGGAAATGATTGACTGTATCGTACACTGGCCGAAGGACCGGGGTGCTGGCAGCGTTGTCGAAGTTGATGTAGGGAGCGTAGGAGCCATCAAGCAGTGGAACTTGACAATCTCCTCCGACGACATACTCACGAAGACACTCGATCGAGGGCGCGGCTTGCATAGGAATACTCCGTTGTCGACAAGATTCGTTATAGTTCGATGCGGACTCCGCTTTGCATCGAAGCCCATGCGGCTTCAACGACGCGCATATCCGCCAGTCCCTGCTCGCCACTGATGATCGGTGTCTCACCGGTCTGGATGCACTGCGTGAAGTGCTCGATCTCTCCGACATACGGGTTGAGCGGTTCCACAGAATGCTCGGTCCATCTGCCGTTCAGGTAGCTCCGCACGGTCGCCTCTGGAACCTGAGATAGCGACTGTTCGCTGATCAGAGCCCCCTTCTCACCGTAGAACTCGATGCCATTCCGCCCCCACTCAGTTATAAAGCTCAGCGTGATCACCCCCAACGCACCGTTCTCATATTGTGCCGTGATCACTGCAACGGTGTCGGCATCGCATTGCGTGTGAAGCGGGGCATGGATCGAACTGACCGAGCGAACCGCGCTGCCCATCAGGTAGCGAATCGTATTGATGCAGTGGACCCCCAAATCCATGATCGCTCCGCCGCCGAGTTCCTTCGTCAACCGGAATTGGTCCAGTCGAAACGAGGGGCCCTGGAAGTAGGGCAACGAGATGAGGTAATCGCTTTGGACCAACGCGATGTCGCCCAGCAGATTCTCGGAAAGGAGTCTCTTCATGACCTGATGCGAGCCGTGAAACGGCATCATGTACGCGACGCCAAGGATCACCCCGGCTTCTGCCGCCGCACGGATCATGCGCTCGCATTCGGCCGTGTCCAACGCCATCGGCTTCTCGCAGAGCACATGCTTCTGATGTGACACCGCCAGGATCGTATGCTCCGCGTGGAGGTGGTTGGGAGAGGCAATGTAGACTGCCTCAACGTCCGGATCCTGACACAGGTCCTCGACACGAGAGTAGGCACGCCGGGCGCCATGCTTCCGGGCAAAGGCTTCGGCTTTCGTCTGGTCTCGATTGTGAACCGCGACCAGGGTCGAGTCACGAGCCTGTGTAAGGGCCGGCGCGAACCGGGTGTCGCTGATCACGCCCGCACCAATAATTCCCCACGCGACCATGATTCGTAAGCCTCCTGGTGGTTGAGACTGTTTCATTCGAAAGGCGATGGCGCCAGTCTATGAGGCCAGGCGCTCGCCGTGGCCCATCGCGCTGATGAGTACTTTTTCCTGCGTGACCTCGCTCCGATCATACTCCGCCATGATCCGCCCCTGCCGCAACACGAGCACACGATCGGACATGGCCAGTAATTCTGGCAACTCCGAGGAGATCAGGATGATCGATAATCCTCGCTGGGCTAACTCGTCCATAATGCGGTGGATTTCCGCCTTCGCTCCCACATCAATACCCTTGGTCGGTTCGTCCAGGATCAGGATCCTCGGATTGGTGGCTAACCAGCGAGAAAGCACAACTTTCTGTTGGTTCCCACCGCTCAGGCTCGATACTTTTTGCTTCGTATCTTTCGTCACGATCGCCAGCGCGGTGATAAACTCTCGTGCGATGCTCTCCTCTTTGTCTCGATAGACCCAATCGAGAAAGCCCACCAACCGGTCCAGAATCGCGAGTGTCAGATTGGATGCCACACTGCTGACGTGCAGCAGTCCTTCGCGCTTCCTATCTTCAGTGACAAAGCCGATACCGTGGGCAATCGCATCCGCTGGTTTGCGGATTCTGACTTGCTGGCCGTTCACAAAGATTTGGCCCTTGTCTGCCGGATCGACACCGAACAATGCTCGTGCAGTCTCGGTCCTGCCGGCCCCCATCAGTCCGCCGAGTCCCAAGATCTCACCCTTCCGCAGTCGGAAGCTGATATCATGCACGTCGGCGTTACTCAGTCCACGAACCTCAAATATGACTTCGTCCCCGGCGTCTTCTGGCCTCAAGGTCCGAGGAAAGAGATCGCTGAGGGTACGGCCCACCATCAGGTCGACGAGTTTTTGTTGCTCGAGTTCGTCGGCCTTCAGGTTTCCGACACAGGCTCCATCGCGAAGCACGATGACATCATCGGCGATAGCGAATACCTCGGCCAATCGGTGCGAGATGAAGATGACAGCGACACGCTCCGAGGTGAGCCGAGCAATGAGTTCGAACAGTTTGTCGGTTTCGCGGTCGGTCAATGCCGAAGTGGGTTCATCCATGATCAGAATGCGGGCATTCGTCGTAAGCGCCTTCGCAATTTCGACCATCTGCTGCTGCGCCGGGCTCAGATTCTTCACCTTTTCCGTTGGGGACAGATCCATCCCGAGCCGGGCCAACATAGCCTCCGTATCCTGGCGAAGACGACGCCAATCGATCAACCCAGGCGTCCTGCCACGCGCAGGAAGCTTATCCAGGAACAGGTTCTCGGCGATACTGAGACTGCTGACTAAATTGCGTTCCTGGTAAATGGTGCGAATGCCCACCTCCTGTGCCCGGCGTGGACTGTCGATCAAGACCGGATTGCCATCGATGGAGATATGCCCTGCATCGGCGGAATAGACGCCGGCCAGGATTTTCATGAGGGTGGATTTTCCGGCGCCGTTTTCGCCCATCACCGCTGTGACACGCCCGGGGCGAGCGTCGAGGTCGACGTCGTATAGCACCTGGACGCCTCGGAATGACTTACAAATCCCCCTCATCTGCAGGATCGGGGGAGGTGACTCCTCAGTCATAATCTATTCTCTGGTCAGGCGTCTACCGGGGCCGATAGAAAGTTGGGGCGTGAGCGGCACCGCAGGGACAAACATCGTTCCGCCCGCCCACGCCCCACCGCGACTAGGATAGAGTGCTCATTGGCTCGCCAGTTCGGCAGCTTTGTCAACGTTCTCGGAGGTAATCAGATACGTTGGGATCTCGACGGTGTCAGACACTGTCTCGCCTTTGAGGTGCTTGATGCCGGTTTCGACTGCCATGTAGCCCATCTTGGCCATCGGGAGCAGCAGGGTGGCGTGCAGTCCGCCGTCTCGAACCGATTGCAAGGCCTCTTCCCCGCCATCGGTGCCAATCACGATCATCTCGGCGGCCCGACCCGCCGCGCTGATGGCCTGCAAGGCACCGAGCGCCATTTCATCATTCACGGCGTAGACGACATCAATCTTGGGTTGCGCCTGGAGGATATTTTCCATGACCGAGAGACCCTGCCCGCGATCATAGTTGGCCGGCTGCCGGGCAACGAGTTCGATGTTGGGATTCTTCTGGAGGATTTCGAGGAAACACGTGGCGCGCGTCACGGCGGTGAACTCGCCGACGATGCCGTCCAGCAGCACCACCTTGCCGCCTTTCTCACCCAGAAAGTCTGAGACATACTGGCCAACCTTGTGGCCATTCTCGCATTCGGTGAATACCACTCTGGCAATGGCCCCAGTACCCTCCATCTTCTCGCCGGCGTTGACAACGGTGATCCCGGAATCTACTGCTCGCTTCGTGACGTCGAGCATCCCCTGAACGTCCACCGGATGGAGTACGAGGAGATCCAAGTGCTGCTGGATGGCATCCTCCACCTGCTTGACCTGTGTCGGGAGGTCATTTTCGGCAGCGAAGACGACAAAGTTATCCGGGTTGGCGCCGCTCTTCTTGGCGGCATCCTTGCCACCATTGACGATTGTGGTGAAGACAGGATTGCCAAGCGTTTGGACGGCGTAGCCAATCTTCAGAGACGACGGGTCAAAAGCCGGTGCCGCCTGCTCCTTGGCGGGTGCTGATGCAGGTGCTGGTGTCGCGGTCGGCCCACACGCGCCAACCAGCAGCGCCACAGTTAAGGTGATGACCAAAATGCGTGCTGGTATCCATAACTTGGACATTCATGGTCTCCTTTGATGGACTGCAACCCATTCCGGATTGCAGTGCCGCTAAAGTGGGAGAACGAGACGGAACGTTGCTCGCGAAGGACTTGGCCTGTTTTCGCTCTGCCGATACGCCGCTCCTTTCTCCTCTTTTGCTTCCGGGTCGATCCGGACCGATCGGCTGAGTCCGTTATGTTACTTCGAGGCCGAGATCCAGCGGTCGATCAGAACAGCGACCAGGATGATGGCACCTTTTGCCATGCCCTGATAGAACGGTGACACATTGAGCAGGTTCATCCCGTTTGAGATGAAGCCGATGATGAAGCAGCCCACGAGGGTGCCAGCCAGACTCCCTTCGCCCCCATAGAGGCTCGTTCCACCCAAGATCACCGCGGCGATCGCATCCAGTTCGAATCCCACACCCGCATTCGGCTGGGCTGATCCCAGCCGGGCTGTCAGCATGATCCCACCCAAGCCACAGAGTGTGCCTGTCAGGGTATAGATGGCGAGACGGTATGTGGATACGTTGATGCCTGCGAGCCGCACCGCCTCTTCGTTGTCACCCAGGGCATAGACATAGCGCCCAAATCTGGTGTTTTGCATGGTAACGGTGCCCACAAGGTAGAGAACGAACATGATAACGACCGGGACAGGGACCGGTCCAAGATAGCCCTGGCCGATAAAGTTGTATGCCTCAGTGGTTACCGACAGAGGCCAGCCGTGAGTAAAGGCCAGGTTGGCGCTCCGCGTCAACGAAAAGGTCGCCAGTGTGACAATAAAAGCTGCCAGGTTGAAGTAGGCGATGAAGAGTCCATTCACCGCTCCAAGCGCCGTGCCGGTCAACAGTCCGACCGCAATTGCCAGGGGCACATTTCCCGTAGTCGCCATGACCGCGGCAGAAAATGAGCCGGCCACCGCCACGATACCGCCGACGGAGAGATCGATGCCCGCCGAGATGATCACCATCGTCATCCCGATCGCCACAACGCTGATGATGGACACCTGGCGGGCCACATTGATCAAGTTTGTCACCGTCAGAAAGCGATCTGTCGCCAGGCTCAGCGATAGAACGATCAAGACGAGGATGATGGTCATGCTCGCCTGCCGGATCTCGAGGACTTTGCCGAGCCTCTGGCTCAATCGACTCGCGGTCGACCAGGGAGCTCGAGCCTTGACTTCGGTCGCGCGTGTTACCTCTCGCATACCGTTGATCCTTTAGAAGGGCGGAATGGTCCCGTGCGCTCTCGGGAAATGCGCTCTCGAGAAACGGAGCGCCTGGACCGCTGCCATCACCTCACGTCCCGGTCGCCACGACGGCTTGCTTCAGGGCATGCAGATTCTCGGACGGTGTCGTCAGGAGCACGGCGCAACCTGGTCCTATCATCATGCCACGACCGGCACACTGCTCAACCCCATTGTGAACTTCGGCAGCGATCTCAGCCGCACTCCCCGTGACGAGTGTCCGCTCATGATCCACCCCGCCGATCACACAGCGCTGGGATCGAGTACGCCCCTCTGCGAGCGTCGGCGACGTGTCGCGATCGTACCAGTTGACGGCATGGATGGGCCACTCGGCAGCCAGGTCGAACATGAGGTTGCGACCGTGCAGGTGGAGCATCGTGAAGATCGAATGTTGCCTGATGATGTCGAGCAAGGGCTTATCGTAACGTGTGCCGAACTCAGCATACTCGTCAACCGTGAGCAAGTCATAGCTGGCGTACTGGGTCGCATAAAAGACACCATCCGCCCCATGCTCAAAGCAAGCCTCTGTAAACCGTTCCATCGTGCGTGTGATACGTTGTAATCCTTCGTGCAGAGCTTCTGGGTGGTTACGCAGGTGTTCGAACAGGAGGCGGTCGCCGGCCAATTGGGCAGCCACCATCAGCGGGCTGAACAGCGTCGCAAGGATCGGAGCATCATCCGGCAAAGACTGCTTGATGAGCCGAAGTACTTCTAATTGCTCGCCGAACGCGCCATACGAGGGCTCGAACACCGCGAGCGAGCCCCAATCGTGCGGCTGTTGGACCGGATACTTGACCCACAGCCAGTAACCGACCTCGGGATGGAAGCCGTCAAACTCACACCCCCAATCCTCGAGGCACCACGTGCTGCGAAACATCACTTTCATGAAGTCCATGTCGTATTGACGATGCCAATCGAGTTGAACCTTGACGATTCCCTCCACCGTTTCATCCTCTGGCGGATGATGCCCCCAGAAGCCATATGGAATTTTGTCCACCGGCTCGCCTGCCAGGGTGGCGAGCACCCGTTCGCGCTTGGTCATGGTCGTCATTGCGTCTCACCCTCCGAAGGATCTCTGCCTATTCGCGTCACCTGCGAGCCAGGCGATCGCCTGCCGCCAGAAGACGCCATAAAACTCCCACTGAAGGAACTCCGGCGGCGCCCAGTGCGGCGCACAATCCGTGGCGAATGCCATGCTCCTCCCCTTCTCGTATTCCCACACCGTAACGAGCGGATCGCCACAACATTCGACCAGCGTCCGCGCCCCCGGCTTCGCGCTCACCTGGTTGTAGCCGAGCACCGCCGGCCACACCTTCGGAATACCCGCAACGATCGGATGGTCCAGCTCCAGTACAACCGGGTCGGCACCCTCCGGCAGCTCGACCCGATCGTCAGCGGCCTGCAATCTTACCGGCAGCACTTCCTCCACAGGTGTGCGGTGGTAGCGCGCCTTGGCGTCGATGCCTTGGAATGACATATAGCCGCCGACCATGCAGAGCCCTCCACCGGCCGCGACGAACCCTTGCAGCGCACGCAGGCGGTTGGGCGTGCGCTTGGACTCGACCGCCGTCGCCGTCGGTAACAGCAACGAGTTGGAGCCGATATCACTGAGGATCACGACGGCGTAGGCAGACAGCTCACCAGCGGTCGAAGGGAAGCGATCGATGGCCAGGTGGCTGGGCAGGTGGGTCACCCGGAAGTCGGCATCCTGCTCAAGTGCGTTCCGCAGCCAGCTCACACCCTCTCCGTAGCTGCTCAATGTAAAGTGATCGACGCCTTTGATGTGCAAGGAGTGGGTTATCCACGACTCGCCTGCAATCAGAACGTTCATCGCTGCGATTTGCCTCCCTCTTGGAGTGCACCCACGGGGCGTGAAGCCTACCACCCCACTCCCGAGGGGAATCCCAGGCACAAGGCCCGCTCGGAGTGCGAGCAGATCCAGGCTGGGGTCGCTTGATTCGATGCTCCATCGCCAGATGCCATGAGGACTACTTCTTCGTGATCACGAAGGTGCAGTGGCCGTCTCCAGCGGCAATCCTTGTTGAGAAGCCCATGTTGAGCGGGAGCTCGGAGGCGAGACCACTATCCCGCGTGTTCGCAAGGTTGCAGATATCGTTTACCTGATTGGCGTCCAGCCCTGCTGTCCGCCAGCCCACCACCAGTGGGCAGTGGTGGATATGCACGACCGCCCGGTCCTCGGCGTCTTCAACGATCTGCGCATCGAAGACATCCTGGGTGATGGGGGTGAACAGCCGATGAGCCAGTTCGCCCGCTGTCTTCACATCCTGGAGGTTTTTTCCATCCATCTGCCCCAGCTCGTAGGCGGCGCTGGCGGCGATCGTCTCGGCATCTGCGACACCCGCCGCTTGCATGTGCTTGAGCATCGTCGCCATCAACTTGGCGCGATCCTCGATCGTCGCTCGGATCTTAGTGACAGCTTCGTCTCGATTGACCGTTGCCTCAGACATCGTTCGTTTCTCCTTTGCTTGTCCCGAGACACGACTTGGGACTATCTGTGGGTTTCAAGGACTACCCGTGCCCATGAAACGAGCCAGCACCAGCCGTCCATGCTTACCCGACGATGCTATACTCGTACTTGCCGCGAACTGGCTCATTGCGGGTGAAGCGGTCGAAACTGAACAGGTTGACGTCGTCGGCGGGATGCTTGCCATCCACCACCAGCCCCGCCATCATCTCGCCGATCGCCGGGCTCAGCTTGAAGCTGTGGCCGCTGCCACCGGCGCAGCAGTAAAGCCCGCTCACCCCCGGCAGTTCGTCGAGGATCGGGTGCCAGTCCGGTGTGATGTCGTAGACTGACGCATAGCCGCCAGCCGAGGCGCCGCGCTGCATGTCGGGGTAGCGCTGGGCAATCTGCTCGGCGAACAGGCTCACCATCTCAAAGTCCGGGCGCTCGTTAACGTTGTCTGGGTCCTCGACGCGGTCTTCGGCCTCGCCCGGATCGACCGACCCAACCAGCATGAGCCGCCCCGTCTCAGGACGCAGGTAGACGCGCTTCACGAAGTCCACGTAGATCATGTGACCACGGAACTCTTCTGGCCATCGATAGAAGCAGACCTGGACGCGGCAGGTCGTCACCGGCATCTCGACGTCGGCGGTCCGGGCCAGCAGTGGCGTCCACGGGCCGGCTGCGATGACAACGGCCCCAGCCGCGATCACTCCCTGGCTGGTAGTGATGCCCGTCACGCGGCCAGCTGCGGCTTGAATCCCCGTGACTCGCGCACCTTGTAGGATGGACGCCCCGAAGCGCCGGGCCGCGGCAGCAAAAGCGTTCGCCGCCGCCGCGGGATCGGCGTAGCCGGCTTCGGGTTCGTAGGCTGCACCGGCCACGTCCTCAGTGGAAACGTGAGGCTCGAGCTCCTTCATCTCCTGGGGCGTGACAAAGCGAGTGTCGATGCCGACGCGCTGCTGCAGCGCTATGTTCGCCTTGAGCGCCTCGAGATTCGATTGTGGGGCACCCAGCAAAAAGCCAGTCTGGGTAAATCCGGCGTCTCCGCCGACGGCATCCCGGAAATTCTGCCAGACGCGCAGCGAGCGGAGTGCCATGCGCGCCGTGACCTCGTTGGAGTAGTGCTGGCGAATGATCGCGCTCGAGCGGCCGGTTGGGCCGGCGGCGATAAAGTCTTTCTCGACAAGGGTGACACGCACCCCGCGCCTGGCGAGGTTGCAGGCGATGCTGGTGCCATTGATGCCACCACCGACGATCACGACATCGGATATCTGACTCATGATGAATCACTCACTCGATGGTTTGAGCGCGAGGCTGAGCGTGATGAGATCTTGTGGGCGACGGCTGCAGTTGCCCTGTCTCGGCCCCGCCTCGATCCTCTCTCGCGACCTCAGGCACGCAGCCTGCCGGTCGCCTCATAGTCAATCTGGTATGGTTCCAGGGGAGTGCCTGTCTGCTTCAGTGCGGTAGCGTAAATCTGTTCAGCCGCTTCCGGCGACACGAGGCCTTCGCGGACGTCCGCGAGGACTCTCTCCGGGTCGCGTTCCCTGGCATTACCGAACCCGCCGCCACCGCCCGACCAGTAGGAGATGACGTCACCAGCGACCAGTGGCACGTTTGAGGCGTGCATGCCGATGGCTCGTTCGTTGGGCGTGCCGCGGTTGAGCACGACACCCTGGGCGAGTCCGTCGCCACCACCGTAACATCCCCACGGGGGAAAGATCTCGCGATCGCCAATCACGGTCAGCCTGGCCTCACCGTCTGTCAACTCGAAAACCCGCTCGCACCCTGGACCGCCGCGCCACCGGCCGGCGCCCGCTGAGTCGCGAATCAGGCCGACCGAATGGAAGCGTACCGGGTAGAAGCGTTCGCACACCTCGATCGGTGCGTTGGTGGAGCCCCCACCGAAGACAGGCAGCGAGGGAATGTTGCCTCCGTCCTGGTGGGGCCCGCCGCCATAGCCGCCTTCCATGTATTCGTACATGACGTACGGTCGATTGAATCGGGGATCGAGCCCGCCGAAGGCCATATTGGAGTCGTTGAACGGGCACGCAATACGCTTCTCAGGCAGTAGTTTGCCAGCGGCGCCCATAATGGTAGTCATGACCTTCTCGAACGTGCCCGCGGCCATGCCCGAGACCGGTGCCGGAAAGGTCACGTGGACGACCGAGCCAGGTGTCGTCCTGACCTCGCAGACTCGGATGATACCGTGATTCATGGCCAGACCGGGGATGGGGAACAGGTTCATGACGGTGTTGTAGACAGCCGAACAGGTCGTGGCGTAGCTGCCGCCGACGGCGCCGCGCGGCTGCGGATCCGAGCCCGTGAAGTCGAAGATGAAGCGACCTCCTTTCTTGATTAACCGGAGATGAACCTTGATCGGGTCTGAGTCGGGCCTGGCGGGATCAAAATCGATAAAATCCTCGAATTCCGCCTCCCCATCGGGGTGTTGCTCCAGGTAACTACTCAGCAGGGCCTCGGAGTGGTCGACGACACGATCGTAGGCGGCCTGGATCGTGTCAGGGCCGTAGACCTTGAGCAGCTCTTTGAGGCGCTTCTCACCGGCGTTCACGGAAGCGAGTTGGGCGTGGAAATCGCCGATGCTCTCGTGGGGTGTCCGGACGTTGGCCATGACGATGTCCACGACAGCCTGGTTAAGACCGCCCTGTTCGGAGTAGACCTTGACGACCGGTACTCGAACGCCCTCAGCGAACGCATCGTTCGCACCTGGGTAGAAGGACCCCGGCATGGCCCCGCCGACATCCGACCAATGCCCGCAGTTGGTCAAGAGTGCAACGACCTTGCCATCCCAGAACACAGGCTTCACTATTCGCATGTCGTTGTAGTGGGTGCCACCCTCGTGCGGCAGGTTGAGGAACAGAATATCGCCCGCTTCCAGCCCTTGGTTGTGGTGGTACTCCAGAACAAGCTGAGCGGTGAACTCGAAGGTGCCAAAGTGCGCCGAAAGATCACGTTCTCCGCAGGCGACAAAACGACCACGGCCATCGAGCAGGCTGGCCGTAAAGTCATGAGCCTCCGCAATGATGGGCGAATAGGCCGTGCGCTCAAGAACAAGGGCCATTTCGTTGCATAGAGCGACAAATGCATTGCGAAGCACTTCAAACGTCACGACATCCAGCGGTTGAGAGTTGTTGTCTGGCACGGTCGTGCTCCTTCTTTTGGCAGCTCATCCAAGCGATACGGTCAGGGTACCTGTTTGGTCGACACGAGCTCCGACCCCAGGTGGTAGCACGGTGGTTGTATCTGGCTGCTCGATAATCGCCGGGCCGTTGACGACGACGCCCTGGCCGAGGTCTTCGCGGCGGTAGATGTTCGTCTTCACCCATCCGACGCCGTTCGCGAAGTAGACAGCTCTCTGGTCGACCGGCCGGGGGGGTGCCGCCAGGCGCGGCGCAAAAGCCGAAAGCTGGGCTTTTTCCTTGATCTTGCCGATGACGACCGCCCGGGCATTCACGATTTCGATTTCGGACACGCCTTCCGGCATGAGGTAGCCAAATTCGCGCTTGAAGGTGGCGTTGAAGGTGGCGATAAGCCCTGCGATTCCCTCCTTCGTGATGGACGCTTCGGATACCGGGATCATCAAGGAATTGCTGCGACCGAAATAACGAACATCGGCGAAGAGTTGGATCTCACGCTGCTCCGGCGGTACGCCTTCACTTTCCAGAAGCGCATTCCCTTCTTCGATGAGCTGGTAGTATGTTTCACGGAGACGGGCTGGATCGAGTTCCTTCTCCGTGATCAACAGAGCTCGCGCGAGGTCATGACGTATGTCGACGGTGAGCAGGCCTAAGGCGGACGTCACTCCAGGGACGGGCGGGATGAGCACGGTTGAAGCGCCAAGCGCCCGGCCCAAGTCGACCGCGTGTAACCCACCAGCGCCCCCAAACGCCACCAGGGCAAACTCTCGGGGGTTGTAACCCCGCTCAATCGACATGAGTCGAATCGCGGCCAGGAGTTGTGAGTTCGCAATGGAGACGATCCCGGCCGCACAGTCGATGATATCGAGTCCAACCTTGGCGCCGACACGATGAATCGCCTCTTCGGCCAGACCCTTCTCAAGCGGCCGGCCGTACAGCGCTTCCCAACGTGCTGAATTGAGTCGACCAAGAACGAGGTGCGCATCGGTGAGGGTGGCATCCCGGCCGCCTTGACCGTAGGAGGCTGGACCTGGGACCGCACCCGCACTCTGCGGGCCGACCCGCAATGCTCCGCCGGCATCCACCCATGCAATGCTCCCTCCGCCGGCGCCAATGGTGTGCACATCGACGGCGGGCAACCGGATGGGAATCCCAAACGCTAACTCCCAGGAGGTCGTCATCCTGATGTTCCCCTGATGGACCAGGGAGACATCGGTGCTCGTGCCGCCGATGTCGAAGGAGACACAGTTCGGATAGCCGCACTCAAGTGATATCGCCCGTCCGGCCGCGACGCCGCCGGCTAAGCCGGAGAGGACCGTTGCAGCAGGCAGTTTGGCGGCCGCCGGAGTTGGTAACACGCCCCCAGCCGAGGTCACAATCAGCATTTCCCGGCGAAAGTTCCGCGCCCGCAGTTGCTCACTGAGCCGATCGATGTACGCTTTCAACACCGGGCCGACGTAGGCGTTGGCGACGGCGGTACTGGCCCGTTCATACTCCAGGATTTCGGGATTGATCTCGCTGGCAGTAGAGATATAGATACCAGGCATCGCTGCTGCCAGTTGCTCCTGGGTCTTGGCTTCGTGAGCAGGGTTTATTGGAGAGAAGAGGTAACTGATCGCCACTGCCTCAAATCCCATCGAGCGGACCTGCTCAATCAGGCCCGACAGTTCTTCCTCGTCAAGGGGTGTGAGCACTTTTCCACGGTAGTCGAGGCGCTCTTTCACCTCGAATACATGCGAACGCCGGACCAGTGGCTCAGGCGGATGCCACCAGAAGTTGAAGTTGTTGCGGCGGCTGCCGCGGCCTAGGGCGATGACGTCGCGAAACCCCTTGGTCGTAATCAAGGCGGTCTTCGCACCTTTGCGCTCCAAAATGCAGTTCGTCGCGACTGTTGTTCCGTGGACGAGCAGGCTGGTTTCTTCAAGTGGGACCCGTAACTTCTCGAGTCCTTCGAAGATGGCGTCACCAAAGTTCGGGGGCGTAGAAGGAACCTTACTAACCAAATAGCGGTTATCGGGGGTGATCACCACAAAATCCGTAAAAGTTCCTCCGATGTCGATACCGACGCGATACATGTTTGCTTTCTCCCTCATATCGCAACTGCCCGTGAATGTCAGCCACTCACTTCGATCAAATTGAGTTGGAGTTGAAGGGGACCGACACGATCTTGAAAGAGCTGCGAGAATAGGCACATGATTGTTTGGTCGACACAGCCGATTGGTGTGGTGCGAAACCTCACCCCGTCGCCAGAGATCGCGACAGGAGCGGGAGTTCGAGATTGTCCCACAGCGGTAGTCGTTCCGGAACCGCGCACCGGTTCTGGCCGATTGCCGATGTGATTATGGAGACGTCTTGACCTGTGCGCATGAGGACTCGCGAATGATGAGCGTGGGTGGTAAGCAGACATGAATCGCGCTTGCCTCGCGATCGGTCAAGCGCCTCAGCAGAAGGTCAGCAGCTGCCCGGCCTAGCTCATAGTGTGGCTGGGCAACCACGGTGAGCGGTGGGTTCAGCGACATGGCCCAAGGCATGTCGTCGAAGCCTACAATGGCCACCTCGTCAGGGATACGAAGGCCAAGTTCGTGGATCGCATTGAGCGCGCCCAACGTCATTAAGTTGTTAGCAACGAACAAGGCTGTCGGCTGCTTGGGGTGTGTCAATAAATCGCGCACGTGTTCATAACCGCTGTCTTGCTTGAAGTTCCCATGCCGCACCAGGGCAGGATCGACGGGGATGTCGAAATCGTTGTGAGCCTGTTCGTACCCTTGTTGTCGTTCGCGTGCCGTACTGAGGCGCGGCGGGCCGGCAATCAGGCCAATCCGCCGATGGCCCGAACGTAAGAGATGGGCCACGGCCTCGTAGGCACCACGCACGTTGTCTACCACCACAGTATCGATTTCCAAATCGTCGATCGTCCGGTCGACAGCCACCGTCGGGATCGGTCCGCAAAGTAGCGTTCGATCGTGCCCTGTGTCTTGAGTGGTCGCCAAAATCACGCCCGCGACTTCCTCAGCGTGCATCACTTCAAGGTACATGCGTTCGCGGGTTGGATCCTCGTTAGAATTACAGAGAATCAGTGAGTAACCGTTTTGGTAGGCAGCATCTTCAACACCGCGCGTGACCCAGGCGAAGAAAGGATTCTGAATGTCGGAAATGATCAAACCGATGAGTTGGGTGCGCCTGACGCGGAGATTTCGCGCAACCCGGCTCGGCTTGAAGTTCAACGCCTCGACTGCGGCGAGCACTTTGGCGCGTGCGGTCGCGCTTACCTGACCTTTGTTGTTCAACACCCGCGAGACCGTCGCTGTCGAGACGCCTGCACGGCGGGCAACATCCTTCACCGTGGCCATAGCCCTACCATTCTCGAGTGGAAGAATTCGTACGTTGGGACTGGCTTCTCATTGGCCGGAACCGCGCCGGTATCCTGGCAATCAGACCCTTGGTCCTTTCAACACGCTGACCTGGGCAATACGGACCTGACATGAGAGAGGGCGGTTCCGTCTTCTTTGAAAACTGCCGGTATCCTGGAAGTGTGTCTGGCTGTCCAACGGCAGGAACTCGTCACAAGGGTTCATCGGGTCTTCGTCTTCCGGAGGACAGATGCGTCGTGACAGTCCTCTGATGCCGTGTGAAGGTCGGGTAGTGTCTTGTAGTTTTCGCACAAATAGGCCAAGCTAGCGGCGTG
>DOUV01000952.1 GCA_003520455.1 Chloroflexota bacterium
TTGGAATAGTGCTGGCGGATGATCGCACTTGAACGGCCGGTCGGGCCTGCAGCAATAAAGTCCTTCTCGACAAGCGTGACGTGCACGCCGCGCTTCGCGAGGTTAAAGGCGATGCTGGTGCCATTGATGCCACCGCCGACGACGATCACGTCAGAAGTTTGACTCATGGGAAACTCCTAAATGCTGTGGACGAGCAGCGATCGCTCACAGAGAGGATTTGTTCAACCCGCTTCGGGCCAGTCGCGTGGGCCGTTTGCCGCTACAGAGCGAAGGGTATATATCCATCCTAACGCCGATACCCCAATCCCGGCAAGAAGTGGCTTGCGTCCTCGAATCGCACCCCGTCTGTGCCCGTTCAGGTCGATAGATCGCGGCCGCCCACTCGACGTTGGTTCCTTCGACTCGACGCGAGAGGAGCCGCCGCCCTCCTGGGCGCCTGCCACCCTGGAAACTGCTCTGAGTTGCTCTGACCCTTGCCGCCCTCGCATCGGCGGAGTTGACAGGCGGGCGCGTCCCAATACGCTTTCTCGGGTGGCGGCCGCAATGATGAACATGCACCGTCAAGAGGCCATAGAATGCTGCGAAACCTGGATCTACCGCGAATTGACGCCGGGCGGGTACTGGTCTACTACTCTCCCGGTCGCGAGGCCCGCGCGCGCCGCCTGCTAACGCTGGTGCAAGATGCCCAGCAGTACCTCACCCAACTCCTCAGGGTCGATGTGCGTGTCATTCTAGCGGTGCTCGATCGCGATGATTGGCGCCGGAGTCGGCGTGCCCCCTACGGCTACCCTCACAGCAATCCTGCGAGCCGCACTGTCTTCGCGCCCGCCGAGTACCCTGCGCGGCTGTACGCCCGGAGCCGCAAGATCTTCGAGACCGCCCCGCCCGAACTGCGGGCCCGCCTCATCGCCAACGGAGAGACCCTCTTCCGCCAGGTTGCCACCTTCTTCGACCTGGTGCTGGTCCACGAGGTGGCGCACCTCTTCATCCACGAGCGCCGCCTGGAGTTGGGAACACAGTGGCTCCTGGAGTTCAGCGCGAATTACCTCACCTACTGCTACCTGAGCGACTGCCAGCCCGGCATCCGGTACCGCTGGGACGTGTGGGCCGAAATGCAGGCTGCTCTTCCCGATATCACCTACCGCTCGCTGGAGGCGTTCGAGGCCAACCGCGGGCGGATCGATTTCGCCAATTTCAGTTGGTACCAGGGCCAGTTCAACCTCAAGGCGCGCCAACTCTACGAGCAGCAGGGTGTCGCCTTCGTCACACGATTGGTCGAGGCCTTTGCGTTGACGCCCGACGTCGTGCTGGCTCGTGTTGACCGCCTGGCGCCCAGCTTCGTCGGCTGGGCCGAAGCGTTGGCCGCGGGAGAGTAGGGGTGGGCGATAGCAGAACCTCAATCCGCGGGCCACGCCCGGCGGACGATACCGCATATGTCAACCGCATGCTGCCCGAAGATGAACCGCCCCCCAATCTCGGATTGTCAGGGCTGGTGGCCCGTGTTACACTTGGGTGCACACGTTTGCAAACGTTGGTTTTCTCTGAGTGAGGTTCACGTGAACACGCGACGATTCACCATGGCTCAAGCGCTGGTCTCCTTCCTCACCCAACAGTTCGTTGAGCGTGATGGTGTCGAACGGGCATTTTTTGCGGGGATGTGGGGCATCTTCGGGCACGGTAACGTGGCCGGAATCGGGCAGGCCCTCCAGCAGTTCGCAGACTCGTTCCGCTACTACCAGACGCGCAATGAGCAGGCGATGGTCCACACTGCGGCGGGGTTCGCCAAGGCCAACAACCGCCTCCGCACCTTCGCCTGCACGAGCTCCATCGGGCCCGGCGCAACGAACATGGTGACCGGCGCCGCGCAGGCGATGGTCAACCGGTTGCCCGTGCTGCTGCTCCCAGGTGATATCTTTGCTACACGACTGGTAGCACCCGTGCTCCAGCAACTCGAGTCGCCCCACTCGCAGGATATCTCGGTCAATGATACCTTCAAGCCGGTCTCGCGCTACTGGGACCGCATCAACCGGCCGGAGCAACTCATCACTGCGCTGCCCGAGGCGATGCGCGTGCTCACCTCTCCGGCCGAGACGGGCGCGGTTACACTGGCCTTGCCGCAGGATGTGCAGGCTGAGGCCTTTGACTATCCCGAGGTGCTCTTCGAGAAGCGCGTCTGGACGATCCCACGCCCGCGGGCTGATAGCGGACTCCTCCGGCGCGCCGGCGAGTGGCTCCGCGCCAGCGAGCGGCCTCTGATCATCGCGGGCGGCGGGGTGATCTATAGCGAGGCGACCGAGGCGCTGGCCGCCTTTGCCGCACAGACGGGCATTCCGGTGGCCGAGACCCAGGCCGGCAAGGGCTCGCTGCCCTACGACCATCCCCAAAGCCTGGGCGCGATGGGCGTGACCGGCACCCCCGGTGCTAACATTCTCGCCCGCGAGGCGGACCTGGTCATCGTCATCGGCTCGCGCCTGAGCGACTTCACCACCGCCTCTAAGACCGCCTTCCAGGCTCCCGACGTGCGTTTCATCAGCATCAATGTGGCCGAGTTCGACGCCACCAAGCATGCGGCGCTCCCACTGGTAGCGGACGCGCGCGTCACCCTCGAGGAGTTGAGCCGGGCGCTCGCGGGCTATCGCGTCAGTGCCGACTATCAGGCTCGGGTGAGCCAGTTCCGCGAGGAGTGGGATCAGGAGGTCGATCGGATCTACCACCTCGGCCACGGCCCGCTGCCCAGTCAGGGTGAGGTGATCGGCGCGGTCAACGAGTTCTCCCGCCCGCAGGACGTGGTGGTCTGTGCGGCCGGCAGTCTGCCGGGTGATCTCCACAAGCTCTGGCGCACGCGCGACCCGAAGGGCTACCACCTGGAGTACGGCTACTCGTGCATGGGCTACGAGATCGCCGGCGGGCTGGGCGTCAAGATGGCCGCGCCGGACCGCGAGGTCTACGTGATGGTGGGCGACGGCTCGTACCTGATG
>DOUV01000580.1 GCA_003520455.1 Chloroflexota bacterium
CGATCCGACTGGAAGGCTGATCGTGGGACGTGACAGCGAGCCCCAGAATGGCTACGCCCCGACGGCCGGCTGGTCGCCCGGGGAACCGGTCCTGGACCGCCACGCGCTGCTGGCACCGTCTGTGCTGGGTGTCTACCGGGTGATTACCGGCCTCTATGATCCTTCCACCGGTCGTCGTCTGTCCGCCACCGGTACGGACTTTATCGAGCTTGGCAGGGTGAGGGTGGTGCCTCCCTGATGAGGCGACTCAGCTCGCAGGCACCAACCAGCGCCAGCATCTCGCTATGGCGCCCCGGCTGTTGAGGGCTAGCCCACCGGGTGGCGGGGCTGCTATTGGCGCTCGTTTGAAAAACAGGATAGCGACGGTGAGCCAGCGCGCCTCAGGGACAGCACGGTTTGACCGAGGCGATGCGGATGACTACCATAAGATGCACCTCAGTGGCCGTGCGCGAAGACGCCGTGGCAAAGCCGGCCTCCCGCCTCGCTCGCCTCCTGATGGTACATTCGGACGAAACTCAGCAAGATTTTTACTGGCAGAATCGCGCCGACAATACTTCTGAGAGGGTGACTAAGGCTCGAGTTCACGCGTTGGCGGCCTGCATCAGGAAGAGCAACACGGCGGTTCCTTCGTGGGCTACACGGGCCATGGTCATCGAACTACCCCCCGTTCCAAGGAGAGAAGCATCATGGTAACAGTTGGACGCGCGGAAAGCCTGGGCACGACTCCCTCCCGTGAGGTCATCCAGACCGAGAGTGCGCCGAAGGCGGTGGGACCATACTCCCAGGCCATCCGCGCCGGAGATTTTATCTTCACCGCCGGCCAGGTCGGGATCAACCCGGCAACCGGGACGCTCGAGGGGGATGTGACAGTCCAGACCCGCCAGGTCCTTGAGAACCTCAAGGCTATCCTGGAGGCCGCAGAGAGCGGCTTGGGCCTGGTGGTCAAGACCACCGTGTTTCTGGCGAACATGGATGACTTCGCGACAATGAATGGCGTCTACGCGGAGTACTTCGGCGAGGCGGGACCACCGGCGCGCTCGACCGTCCAGGTCGCCAAACTGCCACTGGGAGCGCTGGTCGAGATCGAAGCTGTTGCCCTGGTGCCCTAGAAACGTGGCCGGCAATTTACGCAGTCAATTGCTTTTCGACGGTGAGGCGGGTATAATATTTCCGGGAGCCCGGACATAGTGTCCGAACTCTACATTTTAGCCCCCGTCGAGGGTCAAAGAGGATGCCCGAGAATCACGTTAGAACGTCAAACATCAATTCCATGGAGGAGTGGCTGCGGGCCTACGATCAGATCGAGGATCTCTATCCGGGGAAGATCCTCGAGGGCACCGTCATGCAAGTAACGCCGAACGAGATCCTCATCGACGTCGGCGCCAAGTCAGAGGGCGTCGTCGCCGGCAAGGAACTCGAACGGCTGACACCGGAGGAACTGGCCAGCCTCCAGGAGGGAGATGGCGTCCGCGTCTATGTGCTGAAGCCAGAGGACGAGGACGGCCATCCGCAACTCTCCATCGCCCGAGCGCGTATGGAAGAGGATTGGATCAAGGCCGAGCAGTGGCAGAAGGAAGATGCCATCTTCGAGGCCAAGGTCACCGGCTACAATAAGGGGGGACTTATCGTCCATGTGGGACAGGTGCGCGGGTTTGTACCGACTTCACAGGTGGCGAGTCTGCGGCGGTTTAGCGGTGATAGCGATGACGAATATCAGCGGCGGATGTCGCAGCTCGTCGGCAGGACCTTGCGATTCAAGGTCTTGGAGATTGACCGTCGTCGCAACCGCCTGATCCTCTCCGAGCGTGCCGCTGAGCGCGAGTGGCGCAAAGAGCAGAAAGACAAGCTGCTCACGAACCTCGAGCCTGGGAACACTGTTCGCGGTGAGGTCAGTAGCCTGGCTGATTTTGGTGCCTTTGTGGACCTTGGCGGGGCTGATGGATTGATCCACCTGAGCGAGCTAAGCTGGGGCCGCATCTCGCATCCCAGCGAGGTGGTGCAGGTGGGCAGTGAGGTTGAGGTCTACGTCCTCAACGTTGACCGCGAGCGCAAGAGGATTGGGCTGAGCTTGAAGCGCCTCCAGCCGGAACCGTGGACGCAGGTCATCGAAAAATATCACGTTGGCGATGAAGTCGACGCTGTCGTCACCAAGCTTACCAGCTTCGGTGCCTTTGCGAAGCTTGTTGGCGAGGACGTCGAGGGTCTGATCCACATCTCCGAGCTCTCGGAGGGTCATGTGGAACGCCCCGGCGAGGTCGTCAAAGAGGGCGACCAGGTGCGAGCCAAGATCATTCGCATCGAGCCGGAGCGCAAGCGCCTGGGGTTGAGTCTCCGGCGCGCAGTAGACGAGATCCCGCCGGACGGTGATTACGAGTGGCCTGAAGAGGCGGACGAAGGCTGAGCCGCTCGGAGCAGCCCGCGCTGGGTTGCAGGGCGTTAGAGCGCCCACGCACAGTAGTTCCCTGTGACTCAGCGACGTCCGACGCCTCCCGTTCTCGCGGTTGACGTCGGACGTTACCTATCAGGGCCCGGTCACACGACGCCGCGGGCCGGGCGTCAGATCTGGCTGATAGACACACTCGGTACGGCTGCAGAGATTAAGAAGGAAGACGCTAAATGGCCAACAAATTTGACCGGTTTACGAAGAAAGCACGGCGCGTGTTGTCGCTTGCGCAAGAAGAGGCGCAGGCGCTCAATCACGGTTACATTGGAACGGAGCACCTGCTGCTCGGCCTCGTGCGGGAGGGCGATGGGGTTGCCGCGCGCGTGCTTAAGGATCTGGGTGTTGACCTGCCCAAGGTCCGCAGTGCGGTCGAGGATATCGTGGGGCGGGGAAAGCGTGCTACGCTCGGTCGCATTGGGCTGACACCGCGCACTAAACGCGTCATTGAGTTGGCCGTTGAAGAAGCGCGGCGACTAGGCCATCACTACATTGGGACGGAGCACCTGTTACTGGGTCTCGCGAGAGAGGGGAACGGCATTGCAGCTGATGTCCTCGCGAGCCTGGGTGTCAGCCTTGAGAGCGTGCGGCGACGAACACAGGAAGTGATGAAACAGGAGCCGTCCCAGAGCACCCCGCCGCGGCAAAAGCAGGGGGGCGAGAAGGGGGCGAAAACACCGCTTATGGATCAGCTCGGTATCGATCTAACCGAAGAAGCCCGCCAGGGCAAGTTGGACCCCGTGATCGGCCGCAAGGACGAGATCGAGCGCGTGATTCAAATTCTCTCGCGCCGCACCAAGAATAATCCCGCCCTCATCGGGGAGCCGGGTGTTGGTAAGACTGCGATCGTGGAGGGGCTTGCCCAGCAAATTGTCAGCGGCGAGGCCCCGGAAAATCTGCTCAACAAACGTCTCTGGATGCTTGACGTGGGTTCCCTGGTCGCCGGTACGATCTACCGTGGCCAGTTTGAGGAGCGGCTCAAGCGGGTGATTGACGAACTCAAAGGCAGCGAGTCGATTCTGTTTATTGACGAAGTTCATATGCTGGTGGGCGCCGGGGCGGCTGGTTCGGCGGTGGATGCGGCGAACATTCTCAAGCCGAGCCTGGCGCGCGGAGAGCTCCAGGTGATCGGTGCCACCACCCTCGATGAGTACCGCAAGTACATCGAGAGTGATGCCGCGCTGGAACGCCGCTTCCAGCCTATCATGGTCGAGGAACCGACCATCGAAGAGACCGTCGACATTCTGCGGGGTATCAAGGATCGTTACGAGGCCCATCACAACCTCGTCATCAGCGACGACGCGATCAAGGCCGCGGCACACCTGAGTGCCCGCTATGTCCCCGACCGCTATTTGCCTGATAAGGCGATTGACTTGATTGATGAAGCAGCTAGCCGGGTCCGCATGTACAAGGTCCGCCCGAAGGCCCGGTTGCGCGACACGTTCCAGGAGCTCACCGGGGTGCAGCGCGAGAAGGAAGAGGCCTTCCAGGCGCGCCGTTTCCAGGAGGCCGCCGAGCTGCGCGAGCAGGAGCTCGAGCTGCAGGGTCGCATCGAGCAGATGCGCATGAGCGGTGGTGAGTGGGGTGAGGGCATGGATGCCCCTGTGGTTACGAAAGAGGATATCGTCGAGGTTGTGGCGATGTGGACCGGAATCCCGCTCAGCCACATGCGGGAAGAGGAGACGAAGCGGTTGCTGGATATGGAGAAGGAGCTGCACGCGCGGGTCATCGGTCAAGACGAGGCGATCAAGGCGCTCGCCAAGGCCGTGCGGCGTGCCCGGGCCGGCTTGAAAGATCCGCGCCGGCCGATCGGTTCCTTCATGTTCCTGGGACCCACCGGTGTCGGCAAGACCGAGTTGGCCAAGGCGTTGGCCGAATTCATGTTTGGTTCACAGGATGCGCTGCTCAAGCTCGATATGAGTGAGTTCATGGAGCGCCACAATGTGAGCCGCCTCGTGGGTTCGCCGCCGGGCTACGTTGGCTACGAGGAGGGCGGCCAACTCACCGAGGCGATCCG
This sequence comes from Chloroflexota bacterium, assembly GCA_003520455.1. The sequence continues at coordinate 4,458 of DOUV01000580.1, forward strand.
CCGCCGGCCCTATAGCGTCATCCTGCTCGACGAAATCGAGAAGGCTCACCCCGAGGCGTTCAACATGCTCCTTCAGATCCTGGAGGATGGCAATCTCAGTGACGCCAAGGGGCGGCGGGTTGATTTCCGCAACACCATCGTCTTGATGACGTCGAACGTGGGCGCCGATCTCCTGAACCGCCAGGCGTCGTTCGGTTTCCGCACGCGCCTGGACGAGAAGGCCGAGCAGAACGAGTACGAAGCGATGCGAGAGAAGGTCCTCGACGAGTTGAAGCGCCGCTTCCGCCCCGAGTTCCTAAATCGTCTCGACGGTATCATCGTCTTCCGAGCGCTGACGAAGGAAGAGATCACTCGCATCGTTGATATCATGCTCAAGGAGTTGCGCGGCCTGTTAGACGAGCAGGAGCTGGCCATCGAGGTGACCGAGGCGGCCAAGGGCATGCTGGCCGACAAGGGCTACGACCCGCAGTTCGGCGCGCGCCCGCTGCGCCGCCAGATCCAGCAACTCATCGCCGATCCGATCTCGGAAGGCTTGCTCGCTGAGACGTATCACGCCGGCGATCTTATCGTCGTGGATGTGAATGCGGAGGACCCGGAGAACATCGCCTTCCGGACCGAGGCCGGCCAGGCCTACCAGGTTCGCGCCGAGCAACAAATTGAAGAGGGCGCCGATAGCGACGACCTGGACGAGATCGAAGAACTGTTCGTGGGTAACAACGACAACTAGCCCCGACGGAGTTCACTCCATCGCCAGGCGGCACGGCTGCGGAGGGAACTCGGTGGCCGTGTTTGTTGTCTATGGCCATGAAGATGAGGCTGCCCGGTGGGCTGACGGCCATGGCCGGCTCGCCGTGCCGGCCGCGCAGGAAGACGGTTTCATACTTCGTCCCGCAGCACTCGTCGCTCCGCGATACCTGAGGCAGCCATCGGGACCGACGGCCAGCAGAGGTTGGACCGCACCCCCTGGCTTCCTTCCCTGGGAGAGAAGGGGAGTCGTTCGCGGTGTCGTGTGTCACTGCAATTCCGGGCGCGGCCAATTCGTGCGTGCTTCCTGTCCGGCGCTGAAAATTGACATTCCTGCTCGCCTGCGCTACCATACAGCGTCTCTGGAGGAGTGCCGGAGTGGCCAAACGGCGCCGACTTGAAATCGGATGGCCCGAGAGGGCACGGGGGTTCGAATCCCTCCTCCTCCGCTCACCGACTTGTCGAGAGATGGCGCACCGCCCTTGATTCCACTCGCGTGTGCGCTGTTTTTGTGTTTGGTTGGGATGCTGAAAGTGTGATGGTTGCGGCGTTGCGATCCCCGGATCACAAGCCCGGCCGGGTCGCCGAATTCAGCTGCGTGTCGCGTCGAGTATGTCCCTGGCGGGCAGCGCGGGTCACGCAGGTGACAATTGGGCCGATTTTTGGTATTGTCTTGGAGGCTCGACCCTCTGTTCGGGTCGAGCCCACCTCGAATCGGACGGAGTTTTCACGATGATGTTTTTGATTTCCCTCGTCAGTATGTTCTTCTATGCGCTCAACCTGGCAATTGTTGGGCGCATCCTTCTCTCCTGGCTGCCAGTGGCCGGAATTCACATCGATCGGTACAACCCGATTGTCCGCCTGCTCTACGATGTCACCGATCCCATTCTGGAGCCGTTTCGTCGCATCATCCCGCCGATCGGTATGGTGGACATCAGCCCGGTCGTGGCGGTGCTGGTCTTGAACTATCTGATCGCGCCGCTGATCCTGGGCCTTCTTCGCGGCCTCGGCTAATGGCTCTCGATCTGCGGCAGGAAGACGACCGCTTCAGCTTCGAGGTGCGCGTGCAACCGCGGGCCAGCCGAAATGAGGTTGCCGGTGTCTACGGTGCGGCCGTCAAAGTCAGGCTCCAGGCACCCCCTGTGGACGGTCGCGCCAACGAGGCCCTGATTGCCTTCCTGGCCGAACTGTTGGGCATTCCGCGCGGTGATGTGGCGATTGTCGGCGGCTGGACCGCGCGGACCAAGCGTGTCACCGTCCGAGGTGTGAGCCCCGGCGAGTTGCGACGTGCGCTGGAAGTAGAATAACGAGGCGGGGCTGCGAGGCCCCGCCTTTTTTTCCTCGCGCGCCTGGCGCGATCCTTGCCGGGATGGAACAATCGCCGGCGGGGCATCGTTTTCTTCATGACGGGCCCGTGCACCCCGTGGCCGTCTGGAACCGATTCGCGCCTCTGGCTGGCCTGGCGTGGGCGCCCCGTCACACTCAGGGAGCGAAGCTGACCTGCCGGGCACGGATTGTGCCTGGCAAGCGAGGAGAGTATGACGATCCGTTTCGTTTCGGTCCGGACCTGGGCGATGTTCACCACCCTGGGGGCCCTGCTGGTGCTGCTGGTCGCGTGTGGTGCGGCTGTCACCCCGGTTCCGTCTCCCACGGCAACTTCAGAGCCGGCCAGGGGGACGCAATTGCCGACGCCTACGCTGGCGCCACCCGGTGGTACAGTTGAACTCCCTCCCGGCCGCGAATTGCCGACGCCCGGCGGGCCCGAGGTGCCAGCGCCGGTGTTGGACGCGGTCCGCGACGCGGCAGCAGCGGCAGCCGACGTTTCAAGCGACAAGGTGACCATCGTCCAGACGACCCAAACGGAGTTTCCGAGTACGGCCCTGGGCTGCCCGGAGCCGGGAAGGGCTTACGCGCAGGTCATCGTTCCGGGCTACGTCGTGATCGTAGAGGCTGGCGGCGACCGCTCTGAGTTTCACACTGATGCGGATGCCAGCCAGGTGATCCGCTGCGTTGGGCCTTCGCCGGCGACTTCTGAGGTGGAGAAGCCAACCATGCCTGCCGGTGAATCTCTCACTGAGGCCGCCACCAACCTTGTGAGTCGTGAGACCGGGTTGCGTGCCTCTGACCTCACGCTGCTGAGCGTCGACTCGGTCGAGTGGCCCGACGCCAGTTTGGGCTGCCCGCAGCCGGGAATGATGTACGCGCAAGTCATCACACCTGGATTCCGCCTGGTGTTTCAGGGTCCTACCGGTGAGCAGTTTGAGGTCCATACTGACGCCAGGGGTAGCAAGATGGTGCTGTGCTCTGGTTCCAGGGAGGGATCGCGTGAAATGACACCTGTCCCGTCAGCGTCCGGTCAGCAGGGGCCCTCACCGGCAACTCGCGACGCGGCTCTGGAAGCGGTCGCCCGGGCCAGTGGCCGTGCGGTGGACCAGCTCGAGGTCGTCAGTTGGGACCCCGTCCAATGGCGAGACTCGAGCCTGGGTTGCCCTCAACCGGGTGTCAACTATCTGATGGTCATCACGCCCGGTTACCGCTTCAAGGTGCGTGCGGGGACCACGGACTATGAGGTCCACACCGACCAGCGCAACCACGCCGTGATTTGCGAGAACGCTCCCAACTCGCTGTAGACGCTGCGTCTCGACGATCTGCTCAGCACGACGCCGGGCCGAGGGGACATCCCTCTGCCCGGCGCTATGTATCCGTTCGCTTCGTCCGTGCGCTCTTGCCTGCTGTTTGGCGCGTCCCGAGCATCCCAGATGTTGGTGCTGAGTACCTCTTCCGCCGCTCCCGGCTGAGGTGGCCCCTCATTGGCCTGGATGTGGCCATCCAGGCCGAGCGGTTGAGGAGTTACGATGCGGATTAGATCGGCGAGGGCACACCCTCCGCCCACCCGGTACAGGGCACTCCAATTTCTGCGTCACGTTTTCCGGCTGTGTCAGCTGGCGCCCGAATTAGCGAGGCGCATCCTTTTTGAGAAGGGGGAGAAACAGCTCAAATCCGCCACCGCGAACGGTGATGATTTCCATCCGCTTCCCCGCTGTGTTCATATGATGCAGCAGCAAGACCCTGGCCGGGCGGTCGTGGGTGAACGTGCTGGCGAGCGCGGCCCGATTGACGTTGACCTGCACCGGCGCGCCGTCCATGTGCACCGGCAGGCCCGAGAGGCCGGTGGCCGCGGTGTCGATAAGAGGGTTGGCTGCGTCAAAGGTTGCCGTGGGGCTCTGATCGACGAGGCCACTGGCACCGAAGGAGGCCACTGTGTAGTCGAAGGTGGCCTCTCCCCTCTTCAGCCCGAGCGACTCGGCCGAGACCGGCAAGACCGCGACGCTGTTGTTGAAGGGCGCCGTATCGAGCACGTTGGCTGGCACAATGTTCAGGAACGAATCGACCACCGCCTGGCCAGTTGACAGGTTGAACAGAACCGTCACGAAGGTATCGGTGGCGTTGCGGGTGCCACTCTGCGCGGCCGCGCCACGGTTCCAGTTGAACAGAACGTAGTCGTCGGTGCCATCGCGGTTGGTGTCGATATGGATGTCGAACTCGGCCAGGTATGGTTGTGGGGTCGTCCACTGCCCGGCCGTTGCGATGCCAAAGTAGACCGTAGTCTCTGTGAAGAAGCCGGTCGTCGCGATGTCGCTGGCGGCGCCAACCGCTAACAGATCGGCGTTCGCCATGAGCGGGTCGCTCAGGTGAAGGTCCGGGCTCTCGGCACCGAGTTGGAAGGCGGTCACGAGCGGCAGGGGGTGGGCCGAGGTCCCGGTGATCGGGATCGTCACGGTCGCTGCGCTGGATCCGCCGGGGAGTGCGGCGACCTCCGTCGTCTCGGCGTGCATCTCGGCGGCGGCGTAGACGGTGGCGTAATACGGCAGGTGGATCGGCTGGCTCTCACCGTCGAAATGGATCTGGCCGCTGACCTCGTAGAGGCTGTGCCGTGCCTGGCCGAACTGGGTTGCCGGGGTCGTCGGGTCAGAGGTCATGTCGAACCGGCCTGGATCAGCCGTGAAGCGGAAAGGAATCGTGACCGAGCCATACGCCGGCACCGTGACGGCATGGAGCAGCGGCAGCAGTGCCACCCCAGTCTCGGTGACAGTCTCGCTGACGCTGATCGTGTAGCGTACCGGTGTCGAACCGTGGTTGGTCAGGCGAACCGACTGGGTCTCGGTGTAGCCGCTTGCGAGGGTGAGGGCGCCGAAGGAGAGGGCGACAGCCCCGGCCACACGCTCGGCCGCCGCGGTAACCTGGGTGTGGCCCGCGATGTCCACCCGCACGCGCCCCGCGCCCGTGCGCGACTCCGGCTCGGGATTGCCGCGTGGGTCGTGCGTCTCTCTCGCCGTGTTCATCAAGTTGGCCTTGATCTCTTCAACCGTGAAAGCCGGGTGGACCTGTTTCATGAGCGCCGCCGCTCCGGCGATGTGCGGAGTCGCCATTGAGGTGCCGTTGAGGGCAAGCCCCTTGTTCCCAGTTCCAATCGCCGCCGAATAGATCGAGACGCCCGGGGCGGCAATCTCGGGCTTGAGGCGGCTATCGGGTGAGCCTGGACCGCGTGCGCTGAAATCGGCGATCTGGTCGATCGCCTGGGTCTTCATCGTCCCGGATGCGAGCCCACTCTCGATCGAGGCGGCCACGGCGAGGGCGCGGTCGGCGCTGGCGGGATCGCCGCTGACGTAGAAGGTGTTGCCCGCGTTGCCGGCCGCCACTGCTATGAAGGTGCCGAGTTGAGCGAGCAGGTTGGTCATCGCGAGTTCAGTGGGGGAGCCACAGGAGAAGTCACAGCCCAAGGAGAGGTTGAGCACGTCGAGGTGGTCGCTGAAATCTCCGTCGCCGTTGGGGTCGGCGGCCCATTCGTAGGCCGCCCCCAGGAGGTCGGTGCTGCCTCGGCACCCAAAGATCTTGAGAGCATACAGGTCAGCCTTGGGAGCGACACCGGGGGCAACGGCAAACTGGGTCAGGTCGATTCCGCTGTCGTACGTGCTGGTGTATGTTGTGCCGTTACTGAGGATCCCAATGCCGGCCGCCGTGCCGGCCACGTGAGTGCCGTGACCGTAGCAGTCCAGGGGATCGGGGTCGGGGGCTGGTGTGCTGAGGACCGGATCAGTTGAGCCGGCATCATAGTCATCGCCGACGAAGTCGTATCCCCCGACGATCTTGGCGGTGGGGAAGCTCCCTGGCTCGATGATGTCGGGGTCGTCGGCAGTGTAGTCGCCGGCGACGCCCGAGCCGCCGAAATCGGCGTGGGTATAGTCGATGCCCGTGTCGATGATACCGATGCTGATACCCTCGCCGGCCGCGCCGAGATCGGCAGGGTCCCACACCACCGGCGCTCCGATGAGTGGCACGCTGGTTGCGTTCTCGACGCCATACCGGCCGACGAGATCGACCCGCGACACGCTGGGGAGCGCCGCGATGGCGGCGAGCTTACCCGCCGGGATGCGGACCTGAATCGCATTGGCCAGACGCTGGTAGCTGTACACCGTTCTGGCGCCCAAAGCGGTCAACCTGGGCGCGAGAGTGGTCTGCTGGGCTCGGATCTGGCTGAGGCGACCGGCGACGGATTGGGCCGCCGCGGGCCTGGCGCTCAGCGCGGCCTCGACCGCGGGGCTGCCTGCGAGAACGATGTAGGCTGACACAATGCGGTTGGGGTCTTCGTTGCGCGGGGCAGCCGGAAGGTCCTCGGCCGACGGCTCGATGGCCTGGCGGTGGAGTGTCGCCGTACGAATCGCCTGGCGCAGGTCGACCCTGCGGGGATCAGTTCGGTCGGGGCCTTGCGCCAGGGCAACTGGAGCGACGGCGAGTAGCAGGCTGAGGATGAGCAATGTCGCCAGGCGCCAGCGCGATTGTTGCATGGGGTCTCCTTCGTCTTGATGTGAGGGGCGTACCACACGATCAAGGGTGCAGTGTGCCGGGCAGGTTGGTTGAATTCAATTTCGTTCTCGCGTAGACCCGAGAAGTGACGTGGCTGTTTCCTGAATGATGCTCGATCCGGTCTCCTGTTTGGACACCCCCGCCAGTGGAGGCGCCAGGCGACCTGTGAACCTGGAAGATGACGTCTGGGGAGTGAGTGCGAAGAGTGCGTTGACGTGAACAGTGCTAAGGGAATTCAACGACCGCAGCCGCTCACCGCCGACCGTGGTTCCAGCGGCGATCGCGTTTTGGATGCAGCGCGATTATATCGTTCGGCCTCTGAGTGTCAAACGCCCAGTCCATCGGAGCCAGATGGAACCTTTCGCCTTGAGGGAACGTTGTTGATTCTGAGAGGGCATGTGCCGATGAAAAAACGCCCGAACCGGATCGTCCCACTTGTTGCCGTGATGGCGGTTTGCGTTGCTTGTCAGGCCGCGCCCACCGCTCCCGCGCTTTCGCCGGCGGTGCCGACGACTACGCCTGCCGTGGCGCCGACGTCGCTGCCAACCCAGACG
>DOUV01000702.1 GCA_003520455.1 Chloroflexota bacterium
CACGGCGGCTGCGGCCTCCGTGCCCGAAGTGATTTGAGGGACCAAAACCCCCGCGGCGCCTATATCCAGGACGCGCTTGATGTACGCGAGGTCGTTCGACGGGACCCGCACAAACGGGAGCGTCGGCAGACCCTTGAGTGCGATGAAGAGGTTCTGGAGGGTCTGGAAATCGTAGGCAACGTGTTCGGCATCGAACATTGCCCAATCGAACCCCACATCTCCGATCAGATCGACAATCGTCGGGTCCGTGAGCCGGAGCCATATCCCGGGGCTTGGCTGCCCGGCCTTCCATTTCTGTTTGAGTTCAATCGCGTTCATTCTGGCTGATTCCTGGTCATACCGTTTTGACATAACGGGCGGGCATTAGCCAAAGCCCGTTTTGGCTGAAACTGGTGGCTATGATGCGCGGTTACCACATCGAATTGGTACTGTTTCAGAGAGCTTATCATCCTTCTGGAGAATCAATCCCTAAGACCCGTCCCACCTGGCGAAGATACGGCGCGCCTATCTTCGTGCCTTCCTCTGGGAGTGGGTAGAGCCACAGGTCGAGCATCAACGTTCCCTTGAAGTCGATCTGTTTCAATGCCGCAACGATCGCATCCAGGTCCAGGCAACCTTTACCGGGTGGGAAGTGCAATTCCGGCGTACGCTTATCGCTATCCGAGAAATGCACGTGTTTGATGCGATGGCCCATCTTGATGATCGCACCGGCGTAGCTTTCAGGGAGTCCAACCCCGAAATGGCAACAGTCATAGGTGACGCCGAAGGATTCCGAGTCAACTCGATCATAGAGTTTGCAGAGAAAGTCTAGATCGATTCCTAGGGTAAAAGGATGCACTTCGACCGAGATACTGATCCCTTTGTCCTCGGCATAACGAATGGCGTCACGGAAGATGTCCACGGTTTCGTCCAGGATCCAGCCGTGAATCTCGTTCGGCGTCGCGTCCTTTGGTATTCGTCCTTCCCACGTGAGAAGTTGACGCATTCCAAGGGAGGACGCCAAATCAACGTCTTGTTTGAGTCCGTTCAGAATCTGCTCGGCATCTTGCTCGGAGCCAAGGGGCACAAAATAGTCTGCCCCTGCTGAATTGAGTCGTACGAGCGATAGCCCGAGCGATGAAATATGCTCGGACAATTGCTGGCGCAATTCGCCCGTCTGGAAGGCCTCGATCTGGGGCGGCCACAGCTCGACCCCTTGGTAGCCGAACCGAACCATGAAATGTAGAGCTTCTTCCAGCGGGTAGTGCCGAAAAATCATTGGATTCCCAATTATCATCTTGGGCACCTCTTTCGATGAAAGATGGCGTGTCCATCCTCTCAAGAAGGAGACATGAGGGAACACGCTTTTCCTGCTCCTTCTCCTTGAGGTTGGTCTAAAGATACCTTTTCGGTCTCCTTCGCCACACTTCGACTACAGACAATGCAGAGAAACTGATAGACGTCCTCTCGCATTATTCGAACTCAAGCCGTCTGTGCAAAGATCCGGCTGGGGAGACGGACCCCAAGTGTGCTAGAAACAGCGAGTGATAAGAATATCGAGGAGCCGAATCTGTTGGCGGCAGGCCGGTTTTGAGGCTCAGGCTCGTGAACAGGTGCCCTCAAACGCATCACTCGATGACGTACACGCCCAAGTCTTGAGCGGTTTTGACAATCTCGGCCCACACACCGTCATCGACGGGGATTCCCTCCTCCTGGCGCCGCCGGCTGGTGCGATATTCTGGCTCGCCCGGGAAGAGGATCTCCATGATGCCCGGTCTCTTCCGGGAGGATTTGACCCACGCGCGCAACTGCTGGACCCTCTCGATGAACGCATCGACGGGGATGAAGTCGGCAATGTTGATGGCTTGGAAGAATACCCCATTCCCTGTGGTGTCCATCGGCTGCCCGCTGCAGCCGGCGGCTGAGAGCGCGCCACCGAGCAACTCCGCCATAATCGAGAGGGCTGTGCCTTTGTGTCCAACGGGCCCGCCCAATGGCAAGAGCGCGCCGAGCGGTGGGCCATAGAAAGCGGCCGGGTCAGTCGTCGGGTTCCCCTCAGCATCGATGACACAACCCTCTGGCAGTTGTGCAGCCTGGTAGAACGCAACGCGAACCTTGCCTTCCGGAATGACCGACGTGGTGATGTCGACGAGTACGGGCCATCCCTCGCCGCTCGGAGCGGCAAATGCGATCGGGTTCGGGGCAAGGCGGCCATCAATGCCACCCCAAGGAGCGACGGCGGCGCCACCGCCGTAGGAATTGACGAAGGCGAGCCCAATCATCTGCTCCGCTGCGGCCATGATCGGATACTCGCCGACCCGGCCGATGTGTTGGCTTCCCCGAATGACCACCGTACCGACCGAGCAGTGGCGGGCCTTCTCAATTGCCAACAGCATGGCCTTACGGGCGATCACCGGCCCCCATCCCTGGTGGCCATTGATGATCGCGATGGCACGCGTCTCTCTCTCGATCTCAAAAGGAGCGCCGGGCCGGATCTCGCCGTTGCGAATCTGCTGCACGTACTGCGTAAACCGCATGATACCGTGCGAGTCATGCCCCGCGAGGCTCGCACGCACGAGCACGTCGCTCACTATTTCAGACTCTTCGTGCGGTGATCCGGCAGCGTCGAAGAGGGCTGTGCCGATCCTCCCAAGTTCTGCGGCGGATAGTTTTCTCATTGGGCTTTCTGTTCCGGCGGGAATCATCCAAGAAAATCGGTGCCGATCGCGAGGTGTCGTCGGTGACGTCCGGCCTCGGATCCGCACCGATCAGTGTGACTGTGAAGGCATCGAACAATCAGGCGCAAACGGGCTCGAGACCGGTCCAGCGGTGGAAGGCGGATACCTGCTCGTCTGCCAGTCGGGCGCGAGCCTGGCGCCAGAGGTCAGCCCACGTGCGCCAATCGCTCAGGACGCTTTCCGGGTTCTGGCGGCTCCGCGCTATGAAGCCAGGAAACATCGGCCGCCCCGTTGGTTGCCCGATCGGCTGGTAGCGGAGGTCAAAGCTCCAGCGGATATCATCGCTCACGTTGGACAGTGAGGCGTGTTTGGTCCGGCGGTGTAAGAACAGTGCGCTGCCGCGCCGCATAGGCACCGGTACAACATTGTCCTCGAGCAGCTCGTCGGGAATCTGAAGTCCTTTGGCCGCCCCTTTTCCAGGGCAGTGCGTGACGAGGTCGCTGCGGTGGCTGCCGGGGATCACGCACAGGCAGCCGTTCTCTACTGTGGCATCTGTCACCGCGACCCACACCGTCAACATCTTGGTGTCGTCGGCCTCAGGCAAGGCCACCCCCTGATCCTGATGCCAGGGGGTACTGACAAGCAGGCCTTCCTGTTGGCCTGTGGCCAGCACATGCTCCGGCGGCTTGATTCGCACATGCTGGATCGGGTTTGAGTAGATCTCGGGGCCGACGATCATCTCGACAGCATCCAGGAGGTGCGGGTTGCGGAGCAGATTGAAGACTGCCTCTCCCAGGTGGATCGGAGTCTCCTCAGTCACGTGAGAAAGTGGCAGTGAGATATCCAAATACTGGCTATAAGGACGGCCGGATTCCTGGATGATCTTCACCAATCGGCGGCCAAACGGGAGGCCGCGATGCGTTTCCGTGAGGACGCCCTCGGCATACCAGCGTTCGGCCAGCTCGTCGAGTACGGCTGAGTAATCATCAATAAGCGGCTGCAGGTCTTCTTGCGGATCAAGCAGCCCCCCGACGACCGTGTATCCCTCTTCCTCCAGTTGCTCCACTATTGTTGCCGTTTGCATGCTTGTTCCCTCTTTCCTTAAGATCGTGAAAACGGCTCGAGCGCGCTCGAATCGGCGGAACTCGAATTCATTCCCTGCGTCGCACGGTTAGCCCTTCGTGGCGCCGGCCGTCAGTCCCCGGATGAGGTGGCGCTGAAAGAGGATGAAGGCGATAGCGACCGGCAGGCTGGTCACAACACCCGCGGCGGTGATCTGGCCCCAATAGATGATGCTCTCCCCGCCCATGAAGTTGTAGATGCCGACCGGGAGGGTGAACATCTTGCCCGTGCTCAGGAAGGTGATGGCGTATAGGAATTCATTCCAGGAGACAATGAGGGCAAAGATAGCCGTGGCGATCACACCTGGGATCGCCAACGGGAGCACCACTCGCAAGAGCGCTCCCAGACGACTGCAACCGTCGACCTGGGCCGCATCTTCGAGCTCTGGCGGCAGCGCATCGAAGTATCCGACAAGCAGCCAGGTGCTGAAAGGGGCCGCGTAGCTACTGTGCATGAGAATCAGCGATATATGGGTGTTTAGCAGGTGGAGGTTGCGCATAATGGTGAACGCCGGAATTAACAACAGAATCGGCGGCACCATGTAGGCGAGTAGGATTCCGAGCAAGAATGGCTCGCGCAGGTGGAAGCGGTACCGCGCGATGGCATAGGCGGCCGGCACAGCAACCGCCAGACTCAGCGCCATGCTGGAGACGCCCACGAGCAGGCTGTTGAGAAAGTAGCGAGCGAGAGGTGTGCTGCTGAACAGCTTGAGGTAGTTCTTCATAGTGATCTTGCCGGGCAGGTAGGAGACGCCGGTCCGGGTGAGTTCTTCCTGAGGGCGGAGAGAATTGGAGATGATCCACAAGTATGGCACCAGGACCCAGAGCATGATGATGAGTGCGAAGAAGATCAGAATTCCCTGGCCCAGATACCGTCTCGTTCGGCGAGAGAGTGTCAGCGATCCAATCATCGTAGCGAGTTCCCCGTCCGTCGAAGAACAGTGAGATAGATGCAGGCGACCAAGGTTAGGACAACCGCGAGGCTCATCGCGATCGCTGACGCGTAGCCGAAATCGAGCTGGGCGCGGGCAATCAGGAAGGCATGCACCGGCAAAGTCGTGGTGGCACGGGCTGGGCCGCCCCCGGTTAACAGGAAGATAATGTCCACGTACTGCGATAGCCAGAGGGTACGGAGCAATGTGGTGATCAGGATGGTTGGCATCAGGAGCGGCAGCGTGATGTGCCAGAAGGAGCGGAGACCGGTTGCGCCATCTACCGTGGCCGCCTGGTAGATCTCCTCAGGGATGGCTTGCAACCCGGCAAGCAGCATGACCGCAAAGAACGGCACGCCAAACCAGACGCTGGCCACTACAACGGCACCGAAGGCCGTAGCGGGCTGAGAGATGAAGGGTACCGGCGACTCTAAGATACCCAGGCGCACCAAAGCGTCATTGACGATGCCACGGCTCGGGTCGAGCAGGAACCTCCACATCAGCGCGGCGACGACGCTGGGTGTCACCCAGGGGACCAGGATGACACCCCGCACGAGTCCGCGTAGTGGGAAGTCGGCGTTCAGAACGAGGGCCACGCCGAGGCCGAGTACCAGTTGGAGAATCAGGTTTGATCCGACCCACAGGACACTATTTTTCAGTGCCAACGCGAAATACGGATCAGAAAGAGCCTGGATGTAGTTGGCGAGACCGACGAAGCGCCGGTCCCCGGCCTCGGTTAGAACATAGTGTTCAAAGCTCAAGCGGATGGCCGTGGCCGCCGGGTAGAGGACGACGACCGCAAGCAGAAGCAGCGCTGGCAGGATGAGCAGATACGGCTCCGCCTGGTGCCGGACCTTTGGGCTCAGCGAAATCCGCATGAGTCTGCGTGGCGCGTCGTCAACCTGTTTTACCACTTCCATAGGATTCCCACGACAGTGTCTTCGGTCAACCTCTTAGGCCTCACCCTCGAGGAACTTCGCGAAGTGATCCATCATGGCGTCGGGTTCCATCTTGCCCAACAGCACGGACTGGAAGGTGGGCGACCACTCCTTCTCGACAAACTCTCCGTACGTCGGGAGCCAGAGCGGCAGCGGTACAATGGACTTTGCACTCTCGAACGAGATTTGGTAGAGCGGCTCCTTGAATTTCGGATCGTCGGCAACAGCCGTGGACACAGGGATAAAGGAGACATCTGGGTTGTACAGAATGCGCTTCTGGTTTTCGGGCCGGCACAGATACGAGATCCATTCCCAGGCTTCATCTGGATACCTGGTTCCTCGTAGAATTTGGAATCCACTCGCGACTGCGGTACTGGCCTCCCGCTGGCCCTTCGGCAATTTGGCAAACGCGATTTTATCACCCAAGGCGTCGGTGAGCAGTTTGGCGATGTTGATGGTGTGGATGAACATGCCAATCTCGCCCTTCTGCAAGCCATCCAAGATCTCGGGCCAGCCGTCGGTGACACCTGACGGTCTGCACACCTTGTGCGTTAAGAACAGGTCGGCGTAGAACTGGTTGCCCACCTTCGCGGCCTCACTGTTAATAACAACCTTGCCGTTTTCATCAACATAGGCCCCGCCGGCCTGCTCGATGAACGGCTCCCAATGGAACTGGCCGTTGCGCGAGCCGCGCATTCCATACGCATAGCGGTTCTCGTTGGGGCGCGTAACGGCCTTGCAGGCTTCGACGAATTCCTCTTGAGTCGTGGGTAGTTTGACCCCCGCCTCCTCAAGCCAGTCCCGCCGGTAGTAGAGGAAAGTGACCACGTAGCTGTACGGGAGCCGGATCATCGGTTTCCCCGCGCCCGTCCGGCCCGTGTCGAGGAGCGCCTGGGAGATTGTGTCCTTGTACTGCCATTTGACGACGTAATCGTCCAGGGGCAAGGCCCAATCGGCTTTGCCGAAGGCACCAATCCAATTGTCGTGCAATTCGGCTGTGTCCGGCGCTTCTCCGGCAGCAATGGCCGTCGTCAGCTTTTGATATATCCCATCCCAGGGGATCTCCTCAAATTCGACACGGATCTTCCCTTTGTATTCCTCGTTGAAATCTTTGACGAATTGGTGCATGAGTGGATCCGGCGGTGCGAGGTGCATCCAGTGGCGGAGGGTCACCTCCTTGGTCACCGTGGGAACGGGCGTGAACTGCGTCGGCTGGGTGGCTGCAGCCTGTTGGGGTGCGGCCGCAGGAGCTGCACCGCACCCCGCCAAGACCGATGTCGCTGCCACGCCCGCAGCGCCCGCACCGATTATTTTGAGCACTTCGCGCCTGGTCACGCCCTTTCTGGCCTTGGTGGTTTTGTCCGTCGACATACCTGATCTCCTTTCGATACCCCTGGCGTTGGCGTTAGGGAAGACCGTCTCCTCCTGGGTTGAAGCACGTCTTCGATCTTGCCTGGCCGAGCACAGCAGCCCTTACAGCTCTGGAGTCGCTCCGAGTGCCAGAAGACTCTGGTCGGGTGCAGTCTCTCGGTCGGGCTTGTCGATTCCTATGATCTGGCGGGCTTCTTCGGGGGTAGCAACCTCTCGACCGAGCTCCCGGGCAATCCGTACGACCTTTTCGACCAGGAGCGCATTGGTCTTGGCCAGCGTGCCATCCTCAAGATAAGGGTTATCTTCCCAACCCACTCGCACGTGACCGCCCATCATGATCGCCAAGGTCAGAATCTGCCACTGCATCGCCGGATCCATGACACTCACGTTCCAATTGATGCAAAGATCTTCGGGCAGGTGATCGACCAGGTAAATCAATGACTTGGGTGTTGGGGGAGTCCAGCAGCCACCAGGCCAGCCGAGAAAGAGGGTCGTCCAGATGGGTTCTGCGAGAAGCCCTTGCTTTGCAATAAACTGCATATTCCAAAAGGCGCCGGTGTGGAATGATTCGACTTCAACCTTGACGCCGTGTTCCAGCGCTGCCCGGCTGTAGCCTGCCAGTTCATCCCTGGGGTGGGAGGCGTACATCTCGTTGGCCGGAAATTGAGGATCGGGCTGGAAGAACTCATCATGGGCATTGAAGGCAATCGCCATCATGTCGGGCTTCAGGCCCATCAGGCGAATCTTCTCGTCAAACCGTGCGCTGGCGATGCCAAACTGCATGATTGGGTCACAATCGGCTTTGATCTTCGCCTGCAGCGCCTTCCAGCCCTCGAAATTGGTTTGCGATAGCCTCCGCCCGTCGGCTTGAATATCTCGCTCGAGGGTGTGAACCCCATGAATGTGGGTGATACTCGCACCCGCATTGACAGCTCGGATGTACTCGGCCGCGACCGCCTCGAGATTCTCCGTTGGGGGACATAAAGGATTGCCGGGATACGACATCGTCGAGTCAACGGTCACGGTGATAATGAGCTTGTCCACTTGGATGTTTCTCCAATCAAGAAATGCGTGAGGTGGATGAGTCGAAGGTCAACACGATGCGGCCAAGAGCCTCTGCCTCTCGCATGCACTCGTGCGCCTCGTTGACCTGGTCAATCGGGAATTCTTTCGCAACGATGGATTTCCACCGCGGGTCTGCCACCAACCGAATTGCCTCGACGGTGTTCTGCCTCCCGCCCGATCGCGTTCCGAGAATTTCCAGTTCATGCACGGCAATCTGGCGCGGGTCGAGGGCGTACCGTTCTTGAGTGTAGCCCAGGATGACGAGCCGTCCGCCGCGGCAAAGGCTGTTCACGCTTTCACTCAGGGTTTCCTCACTACCGACCGCGTCGATGACGCAGTGCACACCTGACCCCTCTGTCAAGTCTTTTGCCGCTGTGGGGATATCGACGATCCTGGCGTTAAGCGCCTCGTCGGCGCCAAGTTCGCGGGCTCGTTGTTGCTCCCGCTCCGATCGGACGACGCTGATGACTCGTGCCCCATACGCTTTGCAGATCTGGACCGCGGCAGAGCCGCAGCCGCCGGTGCTGATGACCATTACCGTCTCGCCAGGACGCACCCGCCCCCGTTGAGCGGCGTGAACGCCAGTCACGACGGCATCAGCGATCACGGCTCCCTCCGTGAAAGAGAGCGTGCGCGGGAGAAGGAAGAGTTGTCGAGCGGGGATCTTGAAATACTCGGCGTAGCCCCCGGGATGTTTGAGGACGCCCATGATGCCATCGAGGTTGACGCACTGTGTCTCGCGGTCAGTGCGGCAGTAGAAGCAGTGGCCGCATGTGAAGAAGATGTTGGGTACCACACGATCGCCAACCCTGAACCGAGTGACATTCGAGCCGACCTCGGCGATAACACCGGCTGGCTCGTGTCCCATCACAAAGGGCAGTTCGGGAGTGTAGCCCCAACCTTCCCGGATATGAAGATCCGTTCCGCAGATGCCGCAAGCCTTTGTGCGGACGAGAATCTCGTCCGGTCCAATCCGAAGGTCTGGAACTTCCTGGATCCGTAGTGGCTGGCCGATCTCGTACAATACGGCCGCTTTCATTGTGACCCCGCTCCTCGCGTCTTTCGATACCAGTCGTCGTTCAATCCTCGAGCCTCGTGTACCGAAGTATCACTGCTTACTCGACGAGCCGCTTCTGCGTGGCAAGCGCGCATTCTAGAGAGATCACACCATGACTTTGCTTTCACGGCCGTCGCTCTTGGGAGCGCCTAAAGCGGTTGACGTCTGCCGGGCTACCTCGACGACCGCCGCCGCGATGATTGGGAGTGTACCTGCTGTGACTCGAGTCGCCGGCCCCGAGATCCCGATCGCGGCGATAACCTGACCACTGTGATCCAAGATTGGCGCGGCGATGCAGCGGACGCCCTCGATCGTCTCTTCGTCATCAATCGCATAGCCGGATTCTCGCACTCTATCCAGGTCGAGCTTCAAGGTCTCTCGGTCAGTGATGGTGCGCGGCGTACGCATCGGGAGTTTGTCTCGTGGCAGGAGGCGGTCAACCTCGGCTGGGGAGAGGAACGCGATGATTGCTTTCCCGAGAGCCGAGCAATGCAACGGTCGCCGGGCGCCCAAGGAGTGATTGACGATGACTGTCTCCTGAGCTCGCTGCTGCCCCACGTAGACGATTTCTCCATCGTGTAGAACGCCGAGGTTGGCTGTCTCGCCAGTCTTATCGCGTAGCACGTTGAGAAAACGTGAAGCGACACTGAGCCAGTCCATCTGCTCATGTACTTTACTGTTGAGTTCGAACAATTTGGCGGGATTGGCAACGAACTCGTGAGTTGATGGGTTCTGATTCAGATACCCCTTGACCACGAGAGTATAAAGCAGTCGGTAGGCTGTGCTCCTATCGACCCCGAGGACCTTTGCCAGGTCAGAGGGTTTGACGCCGCCGTCAACAGCCATTTCGAGGGCGATGAGACCACGCTCGAGCGATTGGACGAGGTTAGGGTTTTGCTTAGGCATTTTAACTGACGTGGGCTGTGCTGTGAGAGCGGTTCTACCGGACCCACAGGTGTGTTGCATAATACGCACAGTATGTTTATATTGCGCAACACTGTACCGTATTTTCGTCGGTTTGTCAAGGGTTGGTCGCTCCATCAGTGCTCGAGTCGCTCCGCACGTAAGCGTGGAGCGAAGCCTGATTTCGACGTAGAACAGGTGATCGGTGTCGTCCCTTTGACAAAACGCCAGGAGTGGTTTGAAAATCAGCTTGCCCCAATGCGGGTGGGCAAGTTCAGAGTGAAGCGGTCTTCACTTTATGCCCTCGGGATCGCGCGAGCAGACAACGAAATAATATCTGCGCGGGCTGCTCTCGCCAGCGGAACGCAAGAACGGCTGGCAGGTGGCCGAAGCGGTGGGGAACGTACGGCCAGACCGGACGCAACGGCTGTTGGATCAAGTGCCCTGGGAGGCGGATGCGGCGCGGGACATTGCCGGATTTCGTGGTCGAGCAGTTAGGCGATCCCGATGGGATCGGGGGGGTGGACGAAACAAGCTTCGTCAAGAAAGGGATGTACCCGGCGGGGGTCCAATGCCAATAGTGCGGCGCGGTCGGCAAACGCGAGAACTGTCAAGTGGCGACCGTCGTGAGCGATGCCGGCCGGCGTGGGCAGGCCTTCTTGGACCGCCAGCTCTCCTTACCGGCGTCGTGGTGCGAGGATGAGAGGTGCCGCACCCGGCCAAAGGTGCCAGCGGCGGTGGGCTTTGAGACCAGGTCGTAGCAGGCGATGTTGACGTTGGAATGCGCCCGGGCGCGGAGCGTGCCGAACCGCTGGGTGACGGGCAATGAGGTCTATGGCGATGCCGGCGACTTGTGCGACGCCATCCGTGCTCACGGAGGAAGCCAAGGGCGAAGCCGGCTTGGATCAGGTGGAGCGTACCAACCAGTGCAAGGATCGGGAGATCAAACCGTCGAGAGGCCCGGTATCCTACTCCGCCAACCGCTCGAGGGTGTGCTCGGCCTTATCTGCGGCGTACTTGGCACCGAGTTGCTCGAAGATCGCGCGGCTCTCGGCGGCCAGTTCACGAGCGCGGCTGGGGTTGCCGAGAATGTCGGCCTCGATCTCGGCTCGCAGGTGGAGGATGTAGGCGTAGACCGGAGAGGGGGCCGGGAGTTGCCAGGCCAGGTCGCGGGCCTCCTCCACCAGCCGTAGACCCTCGCCCAACCGGCCCTGCGCCGCCAGCGCTTTGCCCAGCTCGGCCAGCCCCTCGGC
>DOUV01000725.1 GCA_003520455.1 Chloroflexota bacterium
CCCGCCGGTCACCGCCGACCCCGCCAAGGCCAAGGAATTCCTGGCGGCCTCCAAGTACGGCAGCGCCGACAAGCTCCCACCGGTCCAATTGGTAATGAACCAGGTTGAAGGTCACGTCAAGATTGGCGAGGCCATCCAGCAGATGTGGAAGGAAAACCTGGGCGTGGAGGTGCAGCTTACTACCCAGGAGTGGAAGGTCTTCCTCCAGACGCTGGACGAGGACCCGCCCCAGATCTGGCGTCTCGGCTGGTGCATGGACTACCCGGATGCCAGCAACTTCGACAAGGACGTCTTCTACTCGACCTCGGGCAACAACCACACCAAGTGGGCGGACCCCGAGTTCGACAAGCTCGTGGACGAGGCTGCTCTCGAGACCGACATGCAGAAGCGCCACGACATGTACGTCCAGGCTGAGAAGACCCTGGTCGAGCAAGATGCCGTGATGATCCCGATCTACTGGTACACGCGCGTCTCGCTGACCAAGCCGTACGTCGAGCGCACCTTCTCGGTGACGGGTGGCCAGGAGGCCATCTACAAGTGGGACGTCAAGCCCCACTGATCGACGGATCGCTCGTGACGGAGCCCCCATGGGGTGGGGGCTCCGTCACCCTTTGGTCGAGACCTTTGGTTTGATGGCACGTTTAGATCTTTGGCTCGAGTTTGGAGAGAGGGAAGCACATGGCACGCTTTGTCCTCCGCCGGATTCTATGGATGTTTCTGGTGCTCTTCGTCGTGTCGCTGATCACCTTTGTTTTGCAGCACCAGGTGCCGGGCGGGCCATTCTCCTCAGAGAAGAAGCTGCCGCCGGAAATCGTGGCGAATATCAACGCCAAGTATGGGCTGGATAAGCCCCTATACCAGCAATATATCAAGTACGCGGGCGATATTCTCGTGCCCCGCTATAACAGCAGCGGACAGGCGCGGCGGACCTCCCAGTTGAGCGACTACCTGATCAATATCAAGATCGGAGATGGGTACCTGCAGTGGATGAACTTTGGGCCGTCGTATAAGTCCCGGACCCGCACAGTCAACGATATCTTCCGCGAGAATCTGCCGGTCTCGTTCCAGCTCGGCGTGTTGGCATTGCTGGTGGGGACGGTGGTAGGCATGCCGCTGGGGATTCTGGCGGCGCTGCGCCAGAACAGCGCCTGGGACTACGCGGGGATGGCGGTGGCGATCTTCGGGGTGTCGGTACCGGTGATCGTTTTGGGGCCCTTGTTCATCTGGATTTTCGGGGTCACGCTGCGCTGGTTCCCGGTCTCGGGTTGGGGAAACCCATCACAGATGGTGATGCCCTCGATCGCGCTGGGGTTGGGCAGTTCGGCCCTGATCGCACGATTGACCCGGGCCAGCCTGCTGCAAGTAGTGCGCGAGGATTACATTCGCACGGCCCGCGCCAAGGGGCTGAGCGAGCAGGTAATCATCATCCGCCACGCCTTGAAGAACGCGCTGATTCCGGTGGTGACGGTGTTGGGGCCACTGTTTGCGGCCCTGGTCACGGGCACCTTCGTGACCGAGACAATCTTCGGGATTCCAGGCATGGGCCGCTACTTTGTCAGTAGCATTACCAACCGGGATTATCCCGTGATCATGGGTACTATTCTGCTGTATGCAGTCTTTCTGGTGCTGGCGAACCTGGTGGTCGATATCATGTATGCCTTTCTGGACCCGCGGGTCCGGCTGGCCTAGCGCCGACGTCGCGAGAGCGCCGGTCAAGACATCAGACTTCGGAAGTCTCCGATCACGCGCCCCCGGCGACGACTTGACAGTGTTCCAGGCCGCGCGTCCAGGTGAGCTCATCGAGTCAGTTCCAATGTGCGGTAGCGTGGGGGAAGTGAGGAGGAGAGATGGCAGTACAAGAGGTCGCAGTCGGGCAGCGCGCTGTGCCGCGCCGACGGGAGGCCGGCCTGTGGCAGGATGCCTTTGGGCGCTTAATCGAGAATAAAGCCGCGCTGCTGGGGCTGGTGATGATTGTGGCCTTGGTGCTGATAGCTCTATTGGCGCCCCTCGTGGCGCCCCGGCATTATGCCAATCAAATCTTGGTCGACAACAACAGGGTGCCGGCCTGGATGGTCAAGGTCTTTCCGACCATGCAGCCCTACGCCAGGTTCAGCGATAAGTACCTTTTGGGGGCCGATTACGTCGGGCGGGATCTGTTCAGCCGGATCATCTATGGGGCGCGGGTCTCACTGGCGGTGGCCTTCATCGGGCCGTTGGTGGCGCTGCTGATCGGCCTGCCCTATGGCCTGATCTCGGGCTACTACGGCGGCCGGGTCGACAATCTGATGATGCGCTTCGTCGATGTGATGTACGCCTTTCCGGGCTTGTTGTTCATCATTTTGTTGATGGCTGTCTTCCGCTCGGGCTTCGCCTCAGCTCAGCCTGGCACACTGACCTACGCCTTGAATGCGCTCGACTCGCGGTTCGGCGGGATGCTGTTTATCTTCATTGGGATCGGGATCACCTCATGGATGGGGCTGGCCCGCCTGGCGCGGGGCCAGATCCTCTCGTTGAAAGAGAAGGAGTTTATCGAGGCGGCACGGGTGGTCGGCAACAGTGACCGTGGGATCATGTGGCGCCACATTCTACCGAATATCCTGGGGCCGATCGTCGTGGCCGAGACGCTGGCCATTCCCAACTATATTGCCACTGAGGCCTTTTTGAGCTTCATCGGTCTGGGGGTCAACCGGCCGACCCCGAGCTGGGGGTCGATGATCGCCGACGGTGCCGCCGCCATCCGCACATATCCCAACCAGGCGATCTTCCCGGCCGTCGCCCTGGCGATCACGATGTTCGCCTTCAACTTCCTGGGCGACGGTCTACGCGACGCCCTCGATCCGCGCATGCGTGGCACGCAATGAAGTCCAGAACCGCACCCACCCGGCCCACCATGCCCGGCGAGATGTCCACCTTGGGTGGTGTGGGCAACGCTGAGCGCGAGCAATTTCTCCTTCTTCCTGTGTGACCGCTTGTGACAAACGACCGCTTCGGGGCACGACTCGCCGCCGCCATCATGATCGCGGCGGCGGTCTCGCTGTTGATTTCAATCCGCTTATTGGCGTCAGCGTCGCCGCGCGGGGTGGCGAATTCGGCTGTCCTCGCTCCGCCGTCGACCGGCAGCCCGCCCGCGACCATGCAGGGAGGGAGGCCGATGATGGGGGCGATGGGATCATTCCATGTGCCCCCCGCTCCCACCGCGGTCACGAGTTTCTATGACGCGATCCAGCGCCAACATGGGGGTGAGCTTTTCGAGCAGCGCTGCTCGACCTGTCACGGCGACCGCGGTCAGGGCCTGACTCCGGAGTGGCGCGCGACCTGGCCGGAGGCCGAGCAGAACTGTTGGCAGTCCAAGTGCCATGCCAGCAACCACCCGCCGGACGGTTTTCAATTGCCGGAGTATGTGCCGGCGGTGATTGGCGAGCAGACGCTCGCCCGATTCCAGACGGCGCAGCAACTCTTCGAGTATCTCCGGGCACAAATGCCCTATCACGCGCCGGGTCTCCTCAGCGATCAGGACTACTGGGCGCTGACCGCCTTCCTGCTGGATGCTCACCGAGTTCCGGCCGGCGGGCGAGCCCTTGACGCCACGACCGCTCCCGCCGTGCAACTCAGACCTGCTCCGGTGCCATCGTCCGGAGTCGTTCCGTGGCGCCTGGCTGCCACGAGTGGGGCCATCCTGTTGGTGCTGGCTGGCCTGGTCGTCTGGCGCCGGGCCGGTCATTAGCCGCCCGCGGTGGACACTTCTTGAATCCTCGCCTTGCCGGGCCGGGCTCGTTTCACGCAGCCAGGCCCGCTACCAATACTGCCACACCATACACAGTTCTGTTTTCGAAGACTACGCATGCTCGGGGCCGGCAACGGGTGGAGCCCGTCCGCCGCTGCCAGGGCCATCTTGTCGTCGGGGCGCGTGTCGTGCGACCGCTCTGGGTGGTCTTCAACATCGATGTCAGTCATTCCGCGGTTGGTAGCATACGATCTCCACGGCATATTCGTTGCTTACACTGGGAGGCAAGGCGCATTCGGCTGGGGGTTTGTGCGATCCAGGCCTGCGACAGCCCCAATCGGTGCACAAAAATTGCCACGAATGGTAAAAGAGAGGATGATATGCCAAACGAATACTGGCGCAGCGGACGGTTCCTCGAGGAGCCGTACGACCTGGACGCAGCCGTGCCGGGCTATGAGAACGGTGGTCTGTATGGCGCGCCGACCTGGCACGAATACAACTACCGGGCATCGACCGACCCCAATCCCCCGTTTGGTGAGGACGAATTTTACGGCGAGCCGCGCTGGACCTACACCCAGCGCTGGATGATCCCCGGACCGCAGACCGGCCGCGGCCCTCAGGGCTACGTGCAGTCCGACGAGCGCATCGAAGAGCATGTCTGCGAGCGGCTGACGCGCCACGGCGGAATCGATGCCCGTGATATTGAGGTCAGCGTCGATGGCGGTGAGGTGACCCTCTCCGGGACGGTGGATAGCCGCCGACAGAAGCGGATCGCCGGGGATGTGGCCGAATCCGTTATGGGGGTTGTCGATGTTCATAACCGGCTGCGGCTGAGACGGCGCCCAGAGAGCCAGGGAGGCCTGCGAGAGGACCTTGAGGAGCCAGGGGGAGCGTCTACAACCCGGTAGGCGGGGGGCGTGCCCTGGAATCAGGATTCCGGAACATCCTGCGGTTGGATTTCAGCTGGCAAGCAGTGAGTCGAGACGTTCTTAGATCGTCGTGCGCCTGGCAGGTCAAACGCCAGGCGCATCCATGTACCAGAGCGAGTGTACTATGAACCGAATCCGCATCTTTCTCTTCGGCCTCGGCCCGATTGGCCGCCAAATTGGCCGTCTCGCGAGTGAGCGCGACGATCTTCGCCTGGTCGGCGGGGTGGATATCAACCCCGACCTGGAGGGGCGCGACCTCGGGCGCGTGCTGGGCCTGGAGGCAGCGCTGGGCATCCCTGTGGTCCGCGATCTGGCGGCGCTTG
>DOUV01001095.1:0-14720 GCA_003520455.1 Chloroflexota bacterium
TTTTCTGTGATCCGGCCAGCCGCGGTCGCCGCGCGCTCCCAGACTCGCGGGCCAGCCCGGCGACCGGAGAGGCACGAACAATGCACTCTCTTCTCATCAAGCTGACGGGCGGCGACCGCCGGTCCATCGGACGGGTCGGTGAGGTCGTCGCGGAGGTGCTTGCCGACCCCTCGCTCTTTCAAGTTGTGTTCGAGGGCATGCTCAGCGATAATCCAGTGCTCCGCATGCGATGTGCGGATGCGGTGGAAAAGCTCACCTCCGAACATCCTGAATACCTCCGGCCGTACAAACAGACGCTGCTCCAGGAGGTGGCCAGGATCGACCAGCAAGAAATCCGTTGGCACGTGGCACAACTGCTTCCTCGTCTCGAGTTGAGCGCCGATGAACGGAACGCTGTGGTCGCGATCCTTTTGGAGTACCTGGGCGACCAGAGCAAGATCGTCAAGACCTTTTCGATGCAAGCATTGGCGGATATAGCCGAACGAGACGAAGATCTTCGCCCGCAGATCATTGCAGAGTTGGTCGAGCTCACCCGGAGCGGCAGTCCGGCCATGAAAAGTCGAGGGCGACGGTTATTGGAACGGTTGACGCGCGACACTCTTCCGGCACCCTGATCGTGCGGCGCAACGCGTCGCCGGCACCGGTGCGCACGCACATGGCTCCTGGTGCGGTTGGCCGACCGTCAGCAACTCATTTCACCGTGACCAGCCTCCACGCGGTGCATCCCGATTCCGCCGCTGGGCCGGCCCCATGATGAGGGCAGGATGGACAGGTTGCCTGGGCAAGGACAATGTCTGACTTAACGATCACGTATCGCGGTACCGTGTATCCGTGGCACTGCGACCATATGGGCCACATGAATGTCATGTGGTACAGCGGAAAATTCGACGAGGCGACCTGGCACCTGTTTGCGTTGCTGGGCTTGACACCATCCTTCCTCCGTAAGCGCGACCGGGGCATGGCGGCAGTGCAACAGAACATCGCCTATAAGCACGAGTTGCACGCGGGGGACATTGTCACGATCCGATCCGGCGTTCTGGAAATAAAAGACAAAGTCATCCGCTTCTATCACGAGATGCACAATGAGGAGACCGGCGAGATCGCGGCGATCACTGTCCTGACCAGCGTTCACATCGATACCCAGTTCCGCAAGTCTTGCCCGTTTCCTCCGGAAGTCCTCGAGCGCGGCCGGGCTCTCATCGTCGCATACGATCCGGGCATCTAATCCTCCAACGAGATGCCGGTCTACCAGACGTCCGAAGTCTGCCCCCGCAGAGTTGATGGGCTCACGGCGGCGCTTCTCAGAGGCTAGCCAGGCCCATAATAAAGCCCTCCAAAAACCCCCGGCGTCTGGCCTGCGTCCAGGGCTCGCTGGAGAACAAAGTCGGTCCCCGAAAGCGTCCGAAACCTGCCGCCGGTGCGTCGCCGGCAGGTGAGTTAAGGGTACTGAGTGAAGAGATGCAATATCGTGGGCCCGATTTCTGACACTAGAACCCAAGCACCTTGTTACCGCTTGTCTTCGCCGTTTTGCATCATCGGGTTTGACCTCTGTATCTCAGAGTCAAGCACACCCCTCCACTATAGGCGGCTCAAGGAAGGCCAGGCACTCGCCGCCTTCCACTCCGAAACTGTTTCCAACCAGCACAAGGCTGATCCCAACGGGAACGCCGCAAGACGAACTTGCGGACTTCGATCAATTCTGGGACTACAGAAAAAGACCTGAAGAACTCGAGCTTGAATCGGCCACCCGACGCCGAACACGCCTTCGCTCTGCCGTATGAAGAACTCTCACAAGATCCGTGGCTGCCCGAGGGTGAACCAGGAAGGATCGATCGGCTTAGCGTGCCTGGCAAGTTGGATAAGATCATGCGCTTCAAAAGGAACATCTTCAATGCGACCGAAGCAGCTCACCATTTTGATCGCCTGTGGTCTTGCAGGCATCCTATCGTATCAATTGCTTCTCGCTCAACCAGAGCAACCGGGCGCTACGTTCGGGCTGTCGGGTCTACAGCCACCATCGACGTCTCAGGAATCGCCACAGACCTGGGGACAGTTGGTCACGTGGGATGGCGTGACGACGACCTACGCCGTCTACAAGCAAAATTTCGTGTACGGATCGGTTCCCTTTTTGATCACCGATATTCGGACTGAAACTAAGTATTCGGACAAGCACAGCTACGAAATGAGATCTCTGACGGTCTACCGAGCGCACGATGATAGCCACCTGCTCGACAATCAGCCCGTGATTTTCTTCGTCCACGGTGGCGCCTGGACGGACGGATATGAGAACTGGTACGACTTTGTCGCCCAATCATTCACAGGCGAAAAGGGCTGGGTGACGGTGGTCATTGACTACCGGTTGACATCTGACCAGGTCTTCATCGCGGATGAGCATTGCCCTGACCGCGATACCTGTAATTCGCCCGAGAATGTGCCGCTTCGGACAAAGGCAGCCTGGTACCGCGATAACATCGAGGACGTTGCATCTGCATTTCAGTGGGTTGTCGATAACATCGCCGGCAATGGCGGAAACGCGGATCAAATCGTCGCGTTCGGCCACTCTGCCGGTGGGCACCTGGTATCGCTTCTTGCCACCCATCCAAACTACTCGGCGCTGAGACCGGCTATGAAAGGCTTGATCAGCATGAGCGGGGCCTACTTACTGAAAGAATTGAGTATGGTTACCTTCGCCAGCGATATCGACCAGACGTTCCAGGGAGGACACGTCGACAATGATGCGGAACTTGACGAGGCCTCTCCGAGCACCTACGTCATCGCAGGGATGCCCCTCCCCCCATTTTATGTTCTGCACGCCCAGCGAGAACTTCCGTCGCTCTACGAACAGGCGCTCGCTTTTCGGAACACGCTGGAATCTCGCGGCCTCGCGGTTGAGTATGATTATCTTGCTGGGTATGACCACTCGACGGAAATGGAAGCCATCGCTGATATTTCCACAGCGCCCACCGCATTGATCGTCAACTTTATTGAGACTGTTTTAGACTTAAACGACCAACAAGTCTATCTGCCACTCCTCGTCCGATAATGACTCAATATATCGAGAGACAGCTAAGGTCGCGCCGGTGATCTCGCTTCCCTTCTGTGGGAACCCGACTTACAGGAAGTCACTCGCCATCGCTCGTTTCCGGATGCGTCCGATGGATCCTAACGGGCAGCCCGCCTTTGCCCGGTGGGGCGCTCCCCGCAGACTGGAAGTCCGGGGGCCGGCGGGGGCTCATTGCGGTCAGACGGCTCTTCAGCCCATCGCCAGCATTGGCTGACTTGCGACGGCACCGCTGTTTGTTCCCTCCCTGACCCGCGCACGCTCCGCTCAGTTGTGCTACCTCCTCGCAACGCCTGGCGCCGATCTCAGCCTTCTCGAGGCCGCGGCGATAGGAGCGCCTACGTGTGGACCTCCTTCTCACCTCGTTTGAGCGCCAGCAATATCTTGTCTTGATCAACCGGAAGCGAGTAGACCCGCACACCGCAGGCATTGTAGATCGCATTGGTGACAGCCGGTGTCGTTGGAATACTGGCCAGTTCCCCGACCCCCTTCGCGCCGTAGGGTCCATCCGCCGACTCATGTTCAACGATAAACGAGGTCAACCTTGGCATATACTTGATGCTCGGGATCTTATAGCGCGCCAGGGAGTCGGTGAAGGGAACTCCTTCCTCGACAATAAACTCCTCGGTGAGGGCGTTGCCAAGCCCCATCATGATGCCGCCCTCGATTTGCCCCTGCAGCCCGACGAGATGAATGGCCCGACCGATGTCTTGCGCGCTGATCACCTGCACAACGTGTACCTCGCCGGTATCCAGGTCTACTTCTACTTCCGCAGCCTGCACACCAAACGAGAAGGCAAAATGCATGTCGCCTCCGGTGCCGAGCGGCTGCGTCTGTGGTGCCCAATACTCGCAGAGCCCTCTCGGCTCGCGGCCTTCGTTCTTCATGAGTTCCACAACGGTGCCAACCGGCACCCGGTGGCCGTTCACCTGCGCCAGCCCCTCGACAAATCGGATGTCCTGCGGCGGCACATCATAGGCCTCCGCGAGTGTCGCGGCCATCGCCTCCCGCATCGCCCTGGCGGCGAGGCGAGCGGCGTTGCCGGTTACATAGGTCTGGCGCGAGGCGGTCGTTGGGCCGCCGTCCGGCGTCAGGTCCGTGTCCATCAGGAGCACCCTGACATGCTCGTACGGGAGGCCCAATTCTTCCGCCACGACGATGGCCAGAACCCCCACGAGACCCTGGCCGATCTCAGCCGCGCTCGTTCGCACCTCCGCGGTCCCGTCCGGAAACACCTCGACTTCGGCGGCTGATTTGTCGGGGGCGCCGCCCCCCAGGCCGGTATTCTTGTATGCGGCTGCCACTCCCCAGGCACGAACCTTGTTCGTTTCTGGAATGCGATCCGGCTCGTATGGATTGCGGCCGTTCGCCACATTCCGTATCTCGGCCTCAACCTTCGCGAGGCATTCGAGCAGTCCGACACTCTCGCGCAATTCCTGACCGGTGTTGGTCACGCTGCCCACGCGCAGTGCGTTCTTCTGGCGCAGGGCTAGCGGGTCCATGCCGAGCGCCTCGGCGAGTTGATCCATCGTGCTTTCCACGGCAAACGCCGATTGGGTGACCCCAAAACCCCGGAAGGCGCCCGCGGGAGGGTTGTTAGTGTACATCGCGTAGCAATCGGCTTTCATGTGCCCCACTTCGTACGGACCGGCCGAGTGGGTGGTGGCGCGGGTCATCACCTTCTCACCCAGCGACGCGTACGCGCCGGTGTCACCGTAGAGCTCGGTGTCCACGGCAACCAGCGTCCCGTCCTGTTTCGCTCCCATTTTCACGCGGATGACCGTCGCATGCCGCTTGGGATGGAAGAGCAGACTCTCGTGGCGGTCGTAGAGCATCTTCACGGGCCGGCCGGTCACCTGTGCCAGCAGTGCCACGTGCACCTGGGCAGCGATATCTTCCTTGCCGCCAAAGCCGCCCCCAGTCATCATCCCTCGGATCCGCACCTGCTCCTGTGGCATCCCCAGACACGCGGCGACTTGCGCCCGATCTTGATACGGAATCTGGGAGCCGACATACACCTCGATCCGCCCGTTTTCCAACACCCGCCCGATGGCGCACTCCGGCTCGAGAAAGGCATGCTCGACAGTGGCCGTGTGATAGGTTTGCTCGACGATCACATCGGCCTCGGCAAATCCCGCTTCCACATCACCCTTGCGCACTTTGATGTGTTTCAGCAGATTGCCCGATTCCTGGACGGCCGGCGCCTCTGGCTGCCGGGCGGACACCGGATCGCCGACGACCGGCAGCGGCTCGTACTCGACCGCGATACGCTTCAAAGCCTCAGTCGCAATCTCGCGCGTGTCGGCAGCGACGATTGCAACCGGATCGCCGATGTACCGCACTTTTCCATCGGCCAGCACCGGCCAATCCGGTATCACCAGCCCGTGGTTCTTCTTGCCCGGGATGTCCTCGACTGTCAGCACGGCGTGCACCCCAGGCAAGGTTTTGGCGGCCGAGGTGTCAATCGATTTGATCAACGCGTGCGGGGAGGCCGCACGCAGCGTCCGGGCATGAAGCATCCCGGGGAAACTGTAATCGTCGGTGTATTTGGCCTCGCCGGTCACTTTGCCCAGGCCATCGGGTCGCACCAACGGCTTGCCTACCAGGCGATGCCCGTCCTTGACCTGAGGGAGGTCCGGCGCGAAATCGACCGCTTCGCCACGTAGTGCTGCTCCCGCCTTCTGGATCGCTGTGCTGATGAATGAATAGCCCGCGCAGCGGCAATAGGTATCCTTGAGCGCGACTTTGATGTCATGCTCAGTGGGATCCGGGTTGTTCTCTAGCAGAGCCTTGGAGGTCATGATGAGGCCGGGGATGCAGAAGCCGCATTGGACCGCTCCACCTTCCAGGAAGGCTTGCTGCAACGGATGCAATCTGCCTCCCTGGGCCAGGCCCTCGATCGTCTCGACTCGTGTTCCCTGAGCTTTCAACGCCGGGTAGACACAGGAATCGACCGGCAGGCCGTTCACCCGCACGGTACAGGTGCCGCACTCGGCCTCATTACAGCCAATCTTGGTGCCGGTCAGCCCAAGACGGTAACGCAGTACTTCCGCCAGGTACTCGTTGTCGCACACTTCCACCTTCACGGGCTGGCCATTCACGACAAATTCGAGCAGCGCCATGATTTCCCTCACTTATTCGAGCTACAGGGCCTCGAGACTGTCCCTCACGCCCATCCAACCCCTTCGGGCACGACTTCCGTCTGACCGATGCGTCTGCAAATCGCCTCGAAGTTCCGCCGAACCAAGACGTCAATCAGCTCGACCCGGTAGCTCCTGGTCGCACGATGTTTGCTGGTGCGCAATCGGGCCTGGGCGATCGTGTGCCGCGATACTTCTTGCAGAACCTCGTCGTGGACCCTTTTTCCGCGCAAGTATGCTTCGGCCTCGGTCGCCCGCATCGGGGTCGGCCCGGCCGGTCCTACCGCAATCCGCACGTCCGCGACCGTTTCATAATCGTTGTCAAACTCCACCCAAACGGCCATCCCCATGATGGGCAAGGCCACCCCTTGGGGGCGCATGATGCGTTTGAAGGCTGTGCCTGCGTGCGAGCCGGTCGCGCGAAAGCGGAAGCGTGTAATCAACTCACGGCCCTGATCGACCGCGCTCCGGCCGGGTCCCTGAAAGAGGCTCCGAATCGGATGCCATTTCCGCCCTGCAGCCGTCGCGACCTCCACTTCCGCCGCCAGCGCCACCAGCGAGATGGTACCATCGCCGGCCGGCAGCGCGTGCGCGACGTTTCCACCCAGTGTCGCAACGTTGCGTACCTGAGGCCCGCCGATCACCCCACAGCTTTCAACCAGGCAGGTGGCCCGCTGCGCTAGCAAGGTGCTCGCGACAATTTCGGTGTGGGTGACCGCCGCGCCAACCGTGATGAGATCGCTGTGCTGGCGGATCTCGCGCAGTTCCGGAATGCGGGTGATGTCCACCAGGGCAGCCACCGGCGGCTTGCGACCCTGCTGGAGCTCGAGCAATAGATCTGTCCCGCCGGCGATCACCCGTGCGTTCCCTTCATAGCGCGACAATTCGATCAGGGCAGCCTCGACACTCTCCGGAAGGTGATACTTTTCCCACAGAGCCATCACACCCCACCGTTCTCCCTGCAACGTTTTCGCACCCACCGTGACCGTTTCGACCTCTCGGCCGCCCTCAAAGCCGATTCAGGGATGGCGCGATCACGGCCGTCACGGTAAAATGTCCTACGCACCGGACGCCCTCGAGTCGCGACCGGTCTAGCGCGCCGGTCAAGTCCTCAGACTTCCGAAGTCTGGTAGGGACTGTGCTTGCTCAAAGCACGCTCCGACGACAGCGAGAGAGGCGGGTACCTGCGGCGAACAAGACTTCGGAAGTCTTTGCTCTCACCCCCCGCAGGACGACTTGACCGGTGCTCTAGCACTCTATCCACCCCACAGGCATCTTCTGGGATACACCCCTGACCTCGTTGATCCATACCAGGTCACCTCGGCTCGCCAGCTACACCTCATGCCCGTCGATGCTGCAGGGCCTCGTCCACGAGCGCTCGGAGATTGGCCGCCGGAGCCCGCGGCCAGAGATCACAGCCCGGCCAGATGGCATCCACCCCAGCCTCGACGGCGCTCGTCACTGCGTGCCGGACGCCGGTCTCGTCGTCATAGGTCAGCGTTCCGACAGGATCGATATTGCCAAACAAGAGCACCTCACGCCCCAACACCTCACGGGAATGCGCCAGGTCGTTGGTCTGGTCGACGCTCAGAGCGTCGGCACCGGCCTCAGCTAGCAGTGGCATGCTGCGATTTGTGTTGCCGCACACGCTCAGCACTCGTGGCGGGGGCAAGGCCGCGAGCAAGCGCTGCAATCGCGGTAGAACGAGCCGTGTAAACGCCGGCGGGCCGATGAAGCCCGGCGAGCCGCCCATCTCGTGCACCGTGATGAAATCGGCGCCCGCAGCGCGGTAGACCGAGGCCACCTCCACGAGCACATCCGTGAGCCCATCGAGCAAGCGGCCGACGCTTTCGGGCGCAGTCACAAGCTCCAGGAGCAGATTGGTGATCTCAACAAGGAGCGTCGCCAGTGTGAACGGTCCCGGTACCCACGCGCCGATGACAATCTGCTGCCCAACATCCGACCTGAGGATTCGTATCGCTTCCGTGACGACGGGCACGCGCCCCTGGTCTCTCAGGCTGGATGCAAGCGTCGGGGTCAGCTCCTCGCTCGAGCCAGCCAAAAACTCGACGAGCCTCGGGAGCACCGGCAGCATGGCTTCCTCACCGAAGTCCACCCGCGCGCCCAACACCCCCGCCTCAACGTACATGTCCAACGGCACCACTGCCGACTCGAAGCCAAACAGGCGGTGCGTCGTTGCCGCCGCGGCGGCCATCTTCGCCGGGTCGTGATGTACCGCGCTCAAGCCCAAACCGATGCTTTCCAGGCCCGGTACGGTCACATGGATGAGCCCGCTGAAGCAGGGGATGCGCTGGCTGCGGCGCCCCGCCAACAGCGCCAGAACGTCCTCGCGCGAATTCGAACCGGTCTGATCGATCATTTCTCCAGCTCCTACCGGACGACTGGGTGGAATATCTGGTCCGCACAGAGATCTCCTAAACAGTGACCCGTGATCCGTGTGGATTCCATCACGGATCATGCCCGGGCTTCAGTGATCGCTGGACGGCCAGATAGCCTCCTGCTGATCCTGGCGCATCGTTTCGGCAATCGCGTGGCCGTGGGCCGGCGTGCTGCCGCAGCAGCCGCCAACGAGTTGCGTGCCCGGGAGGATGAAGCACACCGTGGACTCGCCCATCTCTTCCGGCCCGACATCGTACTCGCGCGGCCACGACCGGGCAAGGGGCATTCCCGCATTCGGCTTCGTCCAGATGGACACGCCCGGCTCGGCAGCGACCATCTGCTGGACCGCCTGCTCCATGAAGTGGACTTGGTGCCCGGGGTCCGCTATCCACGCGCGCCTCGCTCCACAGTTGCGACGGCTACGACCGTCGCACGACCCGGCGGACAATGTGGAAATTCAAGAGACCCGTCACGAAATAGTTCAGGGTCAAGGCGATCGGCTGGCCGGTCTCGCTGTAATATGTTTCTGCTAGATGGAGCAAGGGCTTCCCTTCGAGAACGCCCAACCGGTCGGCCAGTTCACGATCGACGGCAACGGCATGAAGATCGGTGTGCGTGTATGAGATCTTCAGTTCATCACGTTCGATGAGATAATCGAGCAGCGACCCTTCCTCGTATCCGCTTAAATCATCCCCATCGACGAAGTGAGCGGGGATATAACTGTCGAGGTACGCAAATAAGTAACCTTCTTCTTTCGCCGTCATTTGAACACGGACTAACGCGGCACCTGGCTCAAGGTCAAGCACGCCGGCCATCTCGCCCGTGGCAACAACCATATCGACGATCCAGTCTGCCCGCTCCTCATTCACACCGGTTCTCGCGGCCAGCGAGCGCAGACTTTCCAATTGCTCCAGGCCACTTTGAAGATGTCCCCTCGCCGGCGCTGCAACAAAGGTGCCCACTCCGTGTCGGCGGACGATCACACCGCCAGTCTCCAGGTTCCCCAAGGCTTCACGCAGCGTCGGCCGCGAAATGCCCAGCTGTTTCGCCAGATCTCCCTCCGCGGGCAGTCTGTCACCGGGTTTATACTGACCCTGCTCAATGAATTCATTTAGAGCCTCGATGGCTCGATTATAGAGCGGCCGGGGATCAAGTTTCAATGGTCGGCTCAATGTACTCGCACTCACCATTCAGGCTTTCCTTCGGTTATATCTGATCCGGTTCAAGCATGAGGGATCGCGGCCGATCAACATATTGGCTGCCTTGGGCGCCGCGACAAATTCTTCTGTATGCGGGTTTCTAATCGCGCTCACCAGTCCAACAGCAACCAACATAGGCAAACAGGTTATGTTGATCCTCTTCCGATCTGGCCGACCGAACGCAACGTGGCTGGCGCCGGTCGTCGTGTTCAAACCCAATTCGGCAGTCTCCCGGCGGGTTGTCTCGATACAGCCCAGCGCAGCGCGATCGTCGGCGCCAACTGTGCGGGTCAGAGGATCGATGAGAATATCTTCCGTCAGGATAACTCCTCCGCCGCTCGGCCTGGATTGTCAAATCCAGGCCAATCAGGGGCCACCTCGGCCGGCAGATCGCCCGATCCGCCGGGAGCAGCCGAAGAGGTACCAGAGCCTTCCGCCGCTCGGCCTGGATTGTCAAATCCAGGCCAATCAGGGGCCACCTCGGCCGGCAGATCGCCAAAGTGCTCATCGGGGGTATTCGGGATTGCCCTCCGTGCCGTGGGTCAGGCCAATCGCCGCGGCACTGTACCGCTTCGTCAACGGGCCATCTTCGCGGCCCGTTCAGGCTCGGCTGTGGTGGAGTTCATGGGGGCTTTTCCATCCATCCGTTTGGTATACATCCATAGACCGGCCGCGACAGCAGCGGCATCAGGCAAGTCAATCGATTTAGCCCGGCGTGACAGAGCCAGTTGATATGGGGTTGTACGGGCAGGAAAGGCCGCAACCTGCTGGGGTTCTACGTCGCCACAATCGTCAGAAGTCAGACCTCTGATGAGGTGTTCCTTATACATGATTTGAGCCCGGTTGTCAAGCCCCTTCTTGGGGTGGCCGCTCAAAAGTCGTTCGCCGGTGCCGGGGGTCGAGGCCGCCTCCCGAGACTCCCGTTCTTTGTTCTCAAAGATCCCATTCCGGCCGAGCCGGGACGATTGAGCGCCTCTATGCCCGGGCCGAAGGCCGCTCAATTGTCCGGGCGCAACGCATCTGTCCCTGTCGGGAAGACACACGCCCGGTGTCAAGCGCGCTTCCACAAGCTCGAAGACCATGACCAAGGTGCGACGCACTTTGAGAATTCGGCAGCCCGGCGTGCGACCCCCTGGCCTCTTACCGTATTCAAGAGTTGCTGGTAGAATAGGAGGCGCTTGCAAGGTAAGCACGCACCGCGGATGGCTCGACACACTGGGCGACCGCGTGTGAAGGCAACCGGGCAGCGTCGGTCGACCCTGCTCGACATCGCCCGCCGTGGCCCCGAGCGGAATGCTCGCCCGGCCACCCCAGCAAACCAAAAGCCCGCCACACGAAGGATGAGCAGAGCAACACCACCACAACTCTCCGCCCGGCTCCTGGCCCGGCTCTATACCGGCATGCCGGCACTTTTGCTGACCGTAGGGGCCGATGGCTTCGCCCACGCGGCTTACACCTGGGCCGCCGCCCCCGACGCCCAGCGGATCCGCTTTGGTGCCGACCGCGGGAGTGTGACCATCGCCAATCTGCAACGTGACGGCCGAGCAGCGCTACAAATCGTCGGCCCGGCCGATGTGCTGTTCCTCGTCAAGGGAAGCGTGCAGATCGTTCGCGAACGGATTGTGGCCGCGCCCTTTCCCATCGCCCTCGTGGAGATGACTGTGAGCGAAGTGAGAGACCAGGCATGGCCCGGCGTGACCGTCGCGCCGCTGGCCTACGAGTGGCCGGAGGACCAGCGCGATGCGATGCGCGCCATGGAACAGGCCGTGTACGCCGAACTACGGGAATGGGAGGGTAACGAGTGAGTGCTACCGTCTATCTGGTTCGCCATGGCGAGGTCGCACACCATCGAACAGATATCAGTCTCACAGCCCGAGGGCAAGAGCAGGCCCGGCTCGCCGGGTCGGCGTTGGCGCGCCAGATGGCCGACGGCGACACCGTTTGCGTGCACTACTCTCCAGTCACGCGGGTCCGGGAGACGGCCGACATTCTGTATGCCAGCCTGGCTGCCGCGCTCAGAGCAGGCAACTTCTCGCGCGTCGTGCTCCATCCGCCCCAGCCGGACCCGGCGCTGCACAACGTCCGTTTCATTCTCGAGCCCGGTCAGCAGCCGGAGGAGCCCTCGTTGCTCTACACCCAGAGCAACGACCCGGCGTACCTCCAAACCCGCCCCCCAGCGCAGGCCGACTTCTACCGCGGGTTTTGGGCCAGCGCCGATCATATAGGCTACTGGCTGAGCCACGACAGCGGCGGTGGTGCCGAAACCCCCACCACCGTGTTGGCTCGCGTGCGGGCCCGGCTTGGGGAGATTTCCGCCCTCGACGGGAGCCACCCCACTCAGACCCACTGGCTCATGATCACCCACTCGGGCACGATGCGCACCGTACTGTGTGAGGCCCTGGGGACCGATCCAGGTGAGCCCGATTTTTGCGAGACCGTCATTCTCCGGCCGGCAGCGCAGGCCGGACGTGTCACACTCTCGTATCGAGGGCAGGCGGCCTCTCTCTCCATCGGATAGCGCCACGAATGCTCGGCGCTTACGCCAGATGGGAGATCGGAAAGCAGAGATTGGAGTTCTTGGACACAGCCTTCGATCGAGGAATCGACCGTCAATCTCCGATTTCTACTTGCCAGTCTCGACCGGGGATGACAGATCATCTATGGAACGACTGACACTCTTAGGGCGCGTGACCAGCGGCCTTGGGCAGGGCGCCTTCTTCACTCAACTGGACTGGGCGCGGGAGCAGTTCGTTACCCAACTTGGGATCGATCCCTATCCTGGCACGCTCAACCTGATTGTGGATGGCGCCTCCGAGTTCGAGACGTGGGCCAGTCTGAAAGCAACCCGGGGCGACCTGGTGATCCCACCGGCAGGTGGCGGGTGCAACGCCCGCTGCTATCCCATCCGCATTCGAGGCTGGCTGCCGGGGGCAATCGTCTTCCCGGAAGTGGCGGGATACCCGCCAGCACAGGTCGAGATTATCGCTGCGCTGCCCATCCGCGAGACGCTTTCGCTTGCAGATGGCGATAGCCTCCGCGTAGAGATCAGCCAGCCTCTCCCCGTTCGCGCTGCGATCTTTGACGTAGATGGCACCCTGGTGGATTCACTGGAGGCCTACCGGGTAGTGGCGGAACTGGCGGCAGCGCCATACGGTATCGCGGTGCCGCGTGAGGCGGTGCGGCAGGCCCTCAACACCAACCAACTCTTCTGGGAGATCGTTCTGCCACCGGATCAATCAGATCGAGCCGGCATGATCGCGCGCTTGAGGGAGACAGCCGTGCGCCTGTGGCCGGAGGTGCTGGACCGTCACGGCCGGCTCTGCCTTGATGTGCGCACCGCGCTTGAGATCTTACGCGCTCGGGGGGCGCGCCTCGGGATCGTGACCGGTTCGCGCGAGGGCACGTTCGCACCGCTGCGAGCGGACGGATTGATGGATTTCTTCAGCGTGGTGGTCACCGGCAGGGATGTCGCGCGGCGCAAGCCCGACCCGGAGGGCTTGCTCAAATGTACGCAGGCCTTGGGCGTCGAACCCTCTGAGGCTGTCTACGTTGGTGACACGCCGGCGGATATCCAGGCCAGCCGGGCCGCAGGCATGGCCGCGGTGGGGGTGCTTTCCGGCGCGGGCGACTCGGGGGGGCTCTCCGCGGAAGGCCCGGACCGAATCATCCACTCCCTTGCCCATCTACCCGAGATCTTGGAGATCAGATGAGTCGTTCGTTGCGCGACAAAGCCCTGGCCTACCTGCGGGCCCACAATGTGATGACCCTGGCCACCACGGGTCCGCGAGGGCTATGGGCCGCTGCTGTGTTCTACGTCAACGAGGGGTTTACACTCTACTTCCTCTCAGCCCCCACCAGCCGCCACGCTATGAATATCGAAGCGCACCCTGGAATAGCCGCGACGATTCAAGAAGACTACAGAGACTGGCCTGAGATCAAGGGTATCCAGCTCGAGGGCGAGGCCCATCGTGTCGAGGGTGTGGAGCGGGCCACCGTGGTGCTGCGATATGGGGCCAAATTCCCCGTCGTCGGGAATCTCCCCCAGGCCCCAAAAGAGATCGTGACAGCAATGAACCGGATCGCCTGGTACAAAGTGATACCGAGCCGCCTTTACCTCATCGATAACTCGCTTGGCTTCGGCCATCGCGATGAGGTGCCGCTCTAGAATCATTCCCCAGTGGACCAGCCCCAAGACCATCCTCTACTAAGTCGTTCCCCACGAGGGCGCGATCACTGGGAGAACTGGCGAGCGACGTGGTGTGAGCATTCAATTGGCGAGTACTGCGCACCCCTGTGGTCACGGGGGAGAACCATAACAGTGCAAACGGTAATGTCTTCAAGGCCTTACGCTCTCTACTGACATCTATCACTGTATGATCAGCGGCGCGACGAGGACCGGCGCCAGGATCCAGACGTTGACGATACGGGCTCCTCGCCCCACCCCACTCGTCATGAATTTGACAACTTGTATCCCACTCTCCCTTCCCAAGGGTCGTCAATTATGACCGCACGCCGGTAAGCCGCGTACTCTCGAGAGTGGACGGAAACGAACACCGCGCTTATTCCAGGTGTCCTTCCAAGAAGGTCGCGCCCAGGAAGGCTAGCCGCGTCTCGGCTTCGATACCGCGGGTCGCCCCCGCCGGCGTGACGACCGTTGCCCCTGGCCCGACGGCAAAGCGCTCTTCGTTCACAGTCATCCACCCCGATCCATCGAGGAAGTGATACACTGCGGGCGGCATCGGGTGCACCGGAATCTTCTGACCAGCCTCCATCCCGACCAGCACGACTTTAAGCTTGTCGGTCTCCATCAAGGCTTGCGGATTGGGACCCTCGGATGAGAAGGCAACTTTCTCCCTCCAGTCGGGGTACAGAATTTGAGTCATCTCCACTCTCCTTAGTGACAGGACGTACGCGGTGCGA
>DOUV01001095.1:14854-15304 GCA_003520455.1 Chloroflexota bacterium
TACTGCGTAAGTCCTGTTAGTGAGTTGGGCGCGATCTCGAAGGAGCGAGTGATGGCCTGCACACGGCAAGTGCGCTCGCAGTGACCGGTGTCCCCACCGGCCTCGGGGCGCGACGATCACCGCCGCCCACCATCATCAGGGTCTCGGTCGGGCAGGCCACCATCTATCACCAACCCCGTTATAGCCAGCAAGATCGATGATCGGCAAAGGCCACTTGACGCTCGCACCGCTTTCGCTTATGTCCACTCGCGCGTCTTATTCGTCCCGCCCAAAAACACGTCCTCGAGTTCATGCCGAAGGATAGCACTTGAGCGATGATCCGTCGCCGACTTTTGCACCGTTCCAAATGAATCCGACCAACAGCGTGCCCCTCGGGCACGCCCGACCAGCGACCCCCAGCCACGGTTTCAACTGCCCGGCTCGTTTTCTCCTCCGCGTCGGCGGACACCC
>DOUV01001016.1 GCA_003520455.1 Chloroflexota bacterium
ACCGTGTCTCGCTGGTGAGTGGCCAGCTGACGCGTCTGACCGATGATTCGGCCCGCGATTGGCAGCCCGCCTGGAGCCCCGATGGCCGCGCAGTGCTCTTTACGTCTGATCGCTCCGGTCTCCCCCAGGTCTACTGGCTGCCCTTGACCGGCCCGTCCCGCCCGCCGCAGGCGGTCACGGCCCACTCGCGCGGGGCCGAGCAGGCCGTCTGGGGGCCCGACGGAACCTGGTTTGCCTACGTGGTCTACATCGGGCAGGGGCCGGGCGTGCAGGGCCGCGAGCTGTTTCTCCAGCGGCTGGCCGACGGTTTCGCCGTGCGCCTGACGAACAATCGCTCCGACGACACCGAGCCAGCCTGGCAGCCACCGGCAACTGACCTGGCTGTCGTGCCCGGCGAGGGATTCCTGGGTGAGTTCTATGCCAATCGCACGCTGACGCCGCCGGTGGTGACCACCCAGATGACTGCTCGTCTGGATTTCGATTGGGGATCCTTCGCGCCGCTCCCGGGACTTCCCGCGGACGGTTTCAGCGCTCGGTGGCGCGGGAGGTTCACGATTCCAACGAGTGCTGACTATCGCTTTACCCTCATGGCCGATGACGGGGCGCGCCTCTGGGTCGATGAGACCCTCGTGTTGGATGAGTGGTACGACCTGCATAGTCAGCCCGCCAGCGCGCCGGTGCACCTGAGCGCCGGCGCTCATCTGATCAGGGTCGAATACTATGATGATCAGGGGCCGGCCCGGATCCTCGTCACCTGGGAACCGGCCGGGTAGCGCGTGGGAGTTGCGGGCGTGATCGACCCGGTCGGGTAGCGCCGTGCTCATCGTCCCCTTCCCCAGCGGTGAGCGCCCCGGACTTGCAGCGGTCTGGCTCCCATGAGTACCTCGGTTGGAGGGTGCTCGCGTCAGGCCGGTCGTTCCCCACTTTCTTGCTGCCCTTGAGAATGCCTCTGATTTGTCATGCTGCTTGTGTCGTGTACAATCGGGGCGTTTGCGTCCGTCGTTCTGGTTCCCATCGTCAGCTCGCTGCAATCCATCCTCGAACTTCCATCCCCCGCGGGGAAGTTCACGCTCGTTCTGAGCCGTGCCCTGTTGGGCACGGGCGTGACTTCTGGCCGATTTTTGCGTCCTGGTTGTTGAAGGCTGCGCGCTTCGAATCGACCTTGCTCACGCTCGGTACTCTCGCGGCGCGGCTCGCCGCTGTCACCGTGTTCGGCTGATGATGGCGCTGTTTGCCAACCAGGTACCAGGGAGTGGTGTCGCGTGCGTCTTCAAGCTGCCGGGCTCGTGTTTCTGATCGCGGCTGGTCTCTTGACTCTGCTCGCGGTGGGGCCAGCCGCCCACTCGGCCCCCACGTCACCGGTGGCGCTCCGGGTGGTTGCTCCGGGTGCGCCTGTGGGTGTGGGACAATCCTTCGATGTGGAGGTCGCTGTTGACAACGCGAGCGATCTCGGCGCGTTTGAGGTCGATATTACCTGGAATAGCCAGGTGCTGACCTTGACGGGGACGACTCTATTGGCCTTTTTAGGGGCGCCCGAGAATTGCGACCCGATGGCGGGGCGGTGTGCGGTGCGTCTGGGGCCGGCCTACCTGGCTGCGGACGAGGCGAGGATTGGCGCGTACAGCTACGGC
The DNA here is from genome assembly GCA_003520455.1 of Chloroflexota bacterium. Next base: position 1,632 of record DOUV01001016.1, read on the forward strand.
ACAGGGCCCGGCGCCACCGGGAATGGCGTGCTGACCCGGCTTCATTTCACCACGCTGGGTACAGGAACGAGCCCCCTGACTCTGACCGACCCGTTGGTGGTGGACACGGCGGTGAATGTCCTGGCTACAAACCTATCCGGCGGCAGCGTCACCGTGGTGGAGGCCACGGCGACCCCGACGGCAACAACCACGCCGTCGGCGACGCCCACGCCAACAGTCCCGCTGGCGACGCCCACGCCCACGGCAACCGCCGGGGCAACGCCGAACCACCGTCTCTTCATCCCGCTGGTCCGCCGGCAGTCCGGTTGAGACATCTCGCTCGATCGTGGGGACCGGGGTCCGATTGACCCGGCCCGCAAGTATGAGGCACACTCGTGGCGTTCCGCGTCTACGCGGGCAAACGGGTGTGTGTTGAGGAGGGATTTGATGCGTAAGAACGCGCTGGTCCTCACGCTGTTTGTTCTTGTGTTGGCCGGCGGCCTGGTGTTGGGCGCCCACCCGACGGCGGCCGAAGGGACAACCCTGCGCCTGATCGCGCCGGGCGGAACGATCAGTGGGGCGGGAGCCTTCAACGTGCAGGTTCGAGTCGAGGGAGCCACCAACTTGGGCGCCTATGAGTTCGATGTAGTCTACAACCCACAGGTCGTAGCGCTTGAGAACGCCGTCCCCTCCAATTTTCTGGGAGCCACTGTGAACTGCAATCCGAATGTGGCCCGCTGCGTTCTGACCCTCGGCCCACTCGCGCCGGCCGACGGGCGCAAGAGCGTGGGGGCCTATACGTACGGGACCGGCTCCGGCCCGAGCGGCAATGGGACCCTCGTCACCCTCCGGTTCAGCCCTGTCAGTCCGGGCTCCAGCCAGATTCAACTCGACAAGGCACTCATCACGGACACCGCCGCGAACCCGACTATCCCTGCGACTGAGGGCACAGCTGTGACTGTCGGCTCGGCCTCCTACCACTTCTGGCTGCCTGTGCTGCGCCACTGACCGGCCGCAACTCGAACCACCGACATTCTGTCTCTCCCCGGCTCGCCATCCGGACGGCGAGCCGGGCTTTTCTCCCGTGGCCCCTCTTCCGAAACACGCGCACGCATGCTATACTGGGACTCGATACGCCGTCCCCGCTTCTGGATTGGGTCGACCCTTTCACCAGAGACTCTTCTCGGCGAGGCTTGCACGGGAGGTTCACGTGGACAAATGTGTGTCCGATGTCATGAGCACGCCTGTCATCGCTTGCACCCCCGACACGCCGATCCGGCGCGTTGCGCGCCGCATGCGCGAGCACGACGTGAGCGCCCTGGTCGTCGTCGACGACGCCGGCTCGCTCGTGGGGATCATCTCGCAGACCGACCTCGTCACACTGCGAGCCTTCGAGGACGAGTGGCAGGTCCTGCGTGCCGAGCACGTGATGATCCGGAGCGTCGTCACTACCACGCCCGACACGCTGCTGCGTGAGGCCAGCGCCCAGATGATCGACGCCCGAATCCACCGCCTGGTGGTCTGCGATCCGGGCGGCGATGGCCGGCGCCCCATCGGCGTGCTCAGCATGACCGACGTGGTCCGCGAGATGGCCGGCGGCGAGCAGCCGGAGGAGTGAGCGCGCCGACCTGACGGCCAGGTTCGTCGCGTCCCACCATTCGTGCCGGAGGTGCGTGAGACGCGAGGCGTGCCGCCTCGGAGCGTCCCCGGTGTCACGTTCCCCGTGTCGCCCGTGGGCCCCTGGCAAGCGCGATCCTTCCGCCTTGCGTGACGGCCAGCTCTGGTTTATAACCTTTCTGCGTCCGGCTCCGCACCCCTGCCGTGAGCCTCTCCGGTTGGGGTGTTTTTGTTGGATATGAGCGGGCGCCATCAAGGGAAGCTAAGCATGATGCGCTGGGTGATCTTTGCCCTCTTCACGGTTGTCGCTCTGGCCACAGCCGACTTCTGTGTGAAACTCGCGGCCGGCAAACTCTCGAACAGTATCGCCTTGCTTCTCTACGGTAGCTGTTCGTTTTTCATCGGACTCATATGGGTCCTGTGGGAGCGGACGCAGAGCGGAACGCTCTTCCTCCAGCCGGCCGGTCTCGCTGCCGGGATCGGGGTCGGACTCGCGTTCACCGGTGTCACCATCGGGCTCTACCTGACCTTTGGCGCGGGCGCGCCGGTCTCGGTGGCCTCACCCGTGATCCGGCTCGGCGGCCTCCTGTTGGTCAGCGTCGCAGGGCTGGCGATTCTGCACGAGCCATTCAGCTGGCGCTATCTGTTGGGGGTCATGCTCGCCGTCAGCGGCCTGGTCCTGATCCTCACCCGCTGAGAGCGAGCATGATCATCCCCGAGTCAGCTTCCCACCGCGAGGTGACCGGTCATCCCGCCCGGCGCATCGTCGTGATCGGCACGACCGGCTCCGGCAAGACGACTCTGGCGCGCCAGCTCGCCCGGCGTCTCGGGCTTCCCCACGTCGAGCTCGATGCGCTCAACTGGGGACCCAACTGGAGCGCAGCCCCGGTCGATGTTCTCCGCGAGCGCACCGCCCAGGCGCTGAGCGGCGATGCCTGGGTCATCGACGGCAACTACAGCCGGGTTCGGGACATCGTCTGGGGCCGCGCCGATACCGTCGTGTGGCTGGACTATCCCCTGCCGGTGATCATGGCGCGGTTGGTCCGGAGGACGCTCCGGCGCATCACGACTCGAGAGGAACTGTGGGGCGGCAACCGCGAGAGCTGGCGCGTCCAGTTGCTCAGCCGCGACTCCCTCTTCTTGTGGGCCCTCCAGACCTACCGCCGCCGCCGCCGCGAGTACCCCGAACTGTTGGCCAGGCCCGAGTACGCCCACCTCCAGATCGTGCGCCTGCGCTCCCCCCGTGAGGCGGAAGCGTGGCTCGCCAGCGGACGAGGCACCTCCGCGTAACGTGCAAGGAGCGACGTGCGAGGCACCTGGAGGTGCGTCGCACGTCGGCCCCGAGGTAACCAAGGCTCACTCCCTTGCCCAACGCGCTGAGGCAACCTGCCCCCACTGCGACCGCCCCTTCAGCGCCGGCATCTGGCCGATCGTGGACGCCGCCGAGCGGCCCGACCTGCTG
>DOUV01000964.1 GCA_003520455.1 Chloroflexota bacterium
CGAAGGGCTGCGGCCCGTTGGGCACGTTGTAGCCGCGGACGTCCACCGTCCAGCTCCCGGCCTCGGCCGCCTGGATGTAGACATTCTCGACGTTGTTGGTCCGGTCGGGGCTGCCCCCACCCTGCGACCAGCCGCCCGCAAAGACGTTGCCCTGGTAGATGGCGCCGCCCGGGGAGGTGACCACCAGGTCGAGGTCGTTGACCAGATTCTTGGCGGCCGCTTCGGTGGAAGGGAAGTCGCTCCAGACCAGCGTGACCTTGAAGGGAGCACCACTCGCGCTGACGTTGAACTGGTAGGTGGCGCTCCCGTTGGTGCCCAGGCCGGTGGCCTGATCGACGAACTGGCGGCTCCCATCGGTCGCGGCGGCAACGTTCACCCGTCCCCAGCCTTCGTGAACGTTGGGGATCGGGTCGGCATTATCGTTGACGCCGTCATTGTTCTCGTCGAGCATGTCGACCGCGGAATTGACGAGGGTGGCCTTCACCAAAGCAGCACTCGCGCTGTGGTTGTGGGCCTTTTGATAGTAGTCGCGCACCACGGCGGCCGCGCCGGCCGTCAGTGGCGTCGCCATCGAGGTGCCCCCGAAGTACTTGTAGAGGGTGCTCGCCGGCAGACCCCAGCCATCCCACTGGTAGGCGTTGTTCTGGGGATTGGGCGCTCCGCCGGAACCCCGCTGGTAGAGACTCGAGTAGAACGAGAGCACCCAACTCCCGGGGGCCACGACATCGGGTTTGATCCGGCCGTCGTCGGTGGGGCCGCGACTGCTGAAGGCGGCCATCTGCTCCTGGTTGCCGGCGGTGAGGTCGCTTTTCAGCGGCTCGGCCGGGTAGCGGTCGGGGAATCGCCCGCCGTAGCTCCCCAGGATGTTATTGCCCCCCATGCCGGAGCAGGTGAGCCCATCCTGGAAGGCATCGTCCGAGGGGTAGGTGAGGCTGGCGTCGCACTCATAGTGCCCCTGGCGGTCATTCTCGCTGGCGCCGACGGTGATCACGTTCTTGGCTGTCGCCGGGGACCCGATCGAGTCGCTGTCCACGACGCCGTCGGCGTTGGCATCAGTGCCGGAGTTGCCGGCCGCGAACGTGATCGCCATATCCGGGTGATTCCAGGTGAAATCGTCGGCCTCGACACTGTCGGCCGTATAATCCCCCGCAGCGGCACTTCCCCACGAGTCGGAGTGGATCCGCGCCCCACCATCATAGGCCTGTTGGAAGAGTTGCCGGCTATCGGCCGGGATCCCGATCAGGTAGTAGCCGTCTGGGTAGAGGAGACTGCAGAACCCGACCATATCGGCCCAATCTTCGACCGCCTGGAAGAGCAGCCTCGCCGCCGGGGCCGTTCCTCGGCCTTCACCGTTGGGGCCACCATCGCCGAGCGCCGATCCGGTCACGTGGGTGCCGTGGCCCGTATCCACGTCGTGCGGGCCATCGGGTGAGGCGACGTAACAACTGCTGCTCGGCGGGAGCCAGTCGTAGATGGCCGTGATCCGGCCGGCCGGGATGTCGGGGTGAGCCCCCTGGGGAGTCCCGTCGCCCAGGCCCGTGTCGGCCACGGCGATGGTCTGGGTCGAGCCATCGTAGCCGCTGGCATTGGCCGTCCCGGCGCCCATGATCACCCCGGCCCCATACTCGTTCAAGGTCTCGGGGAGCCGGAAGTTCTCGACTGAGGCCACATCGAGCACCTGCGCGATGGCATCGAGCTGGGCCGAACTGGCCGCCACCAACAAGATATGGCCCTCGCGCCTCAAAATATCAGCCCCGCTGCGCGCAATTGCTGCCGTCGCCTGGCCGGCGTCGGCGCCCCGCTCGATCCGCACGCTATAGAGATGCGTCCCATCGCGTATCACGTGAGGGCTCAACTTGTAGGCCGGCTGGAAGAGGCCGAGCCAGGCAACAGTCGCCAGCCGCTCCACCTGGCGCGCCTGGGCTGGCGTCATGCGGACCTTGAAGGCGAACTCGGGAATGTAGTCCAGAAACTCGACCCCCAACCCGGCAACCTGGTCTTTCCAGGCCTGCTCGACCGGGCCACGGAACTGGACGATGTAGTAGCCTGGCTCGCCCGCCGGGGAACTGGCGATGGTCAGACCAGGGGGGATCGCGGGGGCCTCGCCCCGCGCAGGGATGAAGGTGGCCGCCTTCAGTTCGATCGGGGCCGGCTGGGCCTGGGCCGATGGGCTGGCCTGGCCGATCCCAATACTGAGGAGCACCGCGATCAGCAGGAGCACGACCACGAGAGAGTAGAATTTGGTGCGCATGAGTCCTCTCCTCCCCGGGAGTACGGACTTGAAGCAGCCTGGCAATGCCCTGGCCAGGCTCCCTCGCCTACCAGACACCCTGCCTGGTCGCTCGCCCTTTCAGCCATTCGAATGCGGGCGCCCTGCGAAACGTTGCCGAATCGCAACCCGTAGAGACGACCCCGTGGGGCGTCTCCCCCGGTGGGGCGTCTCCGCGCGCCCCGACAGGCCGCCCCCTTACTTCTTGACAACCAACTGATGGCCGGCGGCGATGCCGGCCCGGGCGATCGTTCCGGCGGGGAGCTCGATGACGTAGTGCGCCTTCCCCCGCGCCAGCCGCGCGCGCCAGGCCGGCATCGCCTCGACCAGGTCAACCACCCGGTCATCGGCACCCACAAAGAGGACATCGATGGGAAAACGCATGAATGAGGTATGGATACTCTTGCAGCGCGTGATCAGGAGCCCATCCCCCGCGGGGAGTTCGCGCCTGCCCATCAGTCCGACCAGGCGCGTCCACGGGTTGCTGGCAATCCGGCCACGGGCGACGACGACGGCACCAGTCGTGGCATCAGTGACATGCAGTTGCATCGTGACTCACCTCCGAAAACCTGTTCGCGCCGTGTCAGGCGGGGAGACGTCCAATCTCGTGCCCGGACGGCGCGATGCGTGTGACAGCTCGTGATGACGCGTGATTCGCACGGTCCGCGCAACCCGCCGCCGGGCGTCCCTCCCGGCGGCGCGTCCCTACCCTCCGTCAGCCTGCGTTCAGGGCCGCCACGTGAATGTGAATGGCTCACTCTCGGCCAGCGGCTGCCCGCCCGCATCGAGGACCCGCACCCGCCAGTTGTAGATTCCAGGTTCCAGGACCAACGGTCCATCCCAGGCCGCCTCCGCGGTCTGCACGATGCCGCGCGGCGCCTCGGACAGGGGCCAGAGCTGTAATTCATAGCGTCCACCCTCGGGCAGTGGACTCACCGGAGACCAGGCAAAACCCAGATTGCCGACGAGGAGTTCACCGTCGAGGGGCCGGAGCAGCCGGGGCGCCTCTGGGTCGGTGGCAGCCGGAGTGGTGGACTCGGTCACGGGCGCCGGTGGCGGTGTTGCGCCACCGGCCGTCGCCG
>DOUV01000970.1 GCA_003520455.1 Chloroflexota bacterium
CCCCCTGTCCGCCCCTGAACCCTCGCAGGGAAGGGGGCCGGGGGGTTAGGTTCTGCTGGCGCCGCCACCTGCCGGACAACTCCTGCGTACACCCTCTCAGCACTCACCTGTTGACAGCGCAGTGCGGCCGCACTATACTATCGCTCCATAAAGCGAAATTCAGTGACGTTGACGGAGACGAGTACGGCCCCGCCCGAATCTTCAGAGAGCTGCCGGTTGGTGCGAGGTAGTGGTCACGAGGCCGGAATCCCCTCCCGAGTCGCCCACGAAAACACGGCCAACGGATGGGCTGCGCACAACGGATAACGAACGGACGAAGCAGAATCCGCTTCTGAGTTGCTCGCAGCAAGGTGGACTCGTGGCGAAGTGGGCCGGGTGCGCCCGATAGCGCGCAGACGAGATGCCCCACACGGGGTCAACTCAGGTGGCACCGCGAGCGACGCTCGCCCTGATGAGGGCGAGCGTTTTTAATTGTCGACACTGAAAGGAGGTGATTGTGATGCCGTCAGGCGATAGTGATTCTGCCGGCTCTCGTCGCCGTCCAAACTCAGGCACGCTCCAATCACCTTTTGTCTTCCCGGAGGAAACGCATGTTAGACTTGAGACTCATCCGAGAACAACCGGAGGTCGTCAAAGAAGGGCTGCGCCGGCTCTTCGAACCGACCGAGATTGTTGACGAGATCCTGGCGCTCGACGAGCGCCGCCGCACGATCCTGGTCGAGCTTGAAGGGTTGCGCAACACGCGCAACGTCGAGTCGAAAGCCATCGGCCGGATCAAGGACCCGGCCGAGCGGCAGGAGAAGATCGAGGCGATGCGCACCGTCAACGCGCGCATTGCAGCGCTCGAGGAGGAGTTGCGCCAGATCGAGGCCGAGCTGAATGACCGGCTACTGCACGTCCCCAACCTGCCGCACGAGTCGGTGCCGGTCTCGCCAGACGAGAAGGATAACCCCGTCGTCAAGGTGTGGGGCCAGCCACGGACCTTCGACTTCCCACCCAAACCCCACTGGGAGTTGGGCGAGGGCTTGGGGATCATCGACTTCGAGCGCGGCATCAAAGTCGCCGGCAGCCGCTTCTACGTCTTGAAAGGAATGGGAGCAAGACTCCAGCGCGCGCTGATCACCTGGATGATTGACCTGCACGTCGCCAGACATGGCTACACCGAGGTCTACCCACCCTTCATGGTCCGCGAAGCCTGCCTGGTCGGCACCGGGCAGTTGCCGAAGTTCGGTGACAATCTCTACCACGATGCCGAAGAGGACTACTGGATGGTGCCCACGGCGGAGGTGCCGGTCACGAACATGTTGGCAGATGAGCTCCTCGACGCCGCCGATCTGCCGATCAGGTATGTTGCCTACACCCCCTGCTTCCGCCGTGAGAAGATGAGCGCCGGACGCGACGTGCGCGGCATCAAGCGCGGCCACCAGTTCGACAAGGTCGAGATGGTAAAGTTCACCAAGCCAGAAGAATCGATGCACGAGTTGGAGACCCTCATTGCAGCCGCTGAGGACGTGGCTCGAGCCCTCAACATTCCCTACCGCGTCGTCCAGATGGTGACCGGCGATCTCTCGTTCACCGCCGCCATCAAGTTCGATGTCGAGATGTGGGCCCCCGCCGCGGCCGAGGAAGGCGAGTGGCTCGAGGTCTCGAGCTGCTCGAACTTCATGGACTTCCAGGCCCGGCGCGCCAACATCCGCTACCGGCCGGCGCCCGGTGCCCGACCGGAGTTCGTCCACACGCTCAACGGATCGGGCCTGGCCTTGCCCCGGGTGATGATCGCCATCCTGGAGAACTACCAGAACGAAGACGGCTCGATCACGATCCCCGAGGTCGTCCGGCCCTACATGGGCGGTGTCGAGCGGATCACTGCCGCGAACGCGCTGCGGGGCACTGAGGCATACCAGCCGTAGCTCCACCAATGCTGCGAGCACCGCTTCCTCTCCGTCGCCTCCCGCACGGGATGGGGAGTCGCCAGTGGGGCCTGAGGCTCTACCCGCTTAAAAACGCACCGCTGCCCGCTGCAACCTCGGAGAAGTCGGGGGGATATGCTATGATCGTCGTCGAGAGTCATAATTTAGCAGTGGTCAGCCGTTCAACGGGAGTGCCCTGTGTCTGACCGCTGATCAAGATGGAAAGACGACGATGGCAAAAGCACGAACAGTCTACACCTGCCAGGAATGTGGGGCCGAGCATCTCAAGTGGGGCGGGCGTTGCACTGAATGTGGCGAATGGAATACGCTCGTCGAGACCGTGGTGCGGCAGCCCGCTTCCACCAGTTCGACCCGTGCGACCGCGCGCGGCACCCTGGTGGCAGGTGGCAATCCTCCGCAGCGGCTGACCGAGATCCAGGCCGATCGCCACCAACGGTATGTCCTCCCCATGGGCGAGTTCAACCGCGTGTTGGGTGGTGGCATCGTGCCCGGCTCCCTCGTACTGATTGGCGGCGACCCGGGGATTGGCAAGTGTGTGACCGGCGATACCCGCGTCCTTGATCCATTGACGGGCGGATACCTGCCGATCACAGCGTGGGCCGAAGGTCCCCGCCCTGTCCTGGCAGTGGATGAACGAAGCCTGCGCCTGGCTCCCGCGACGGGCGCGGCGTTCCACGAGCGTGGAACGCACCCGATTGTCGAGCTGAGGACGGCGTTGGGCCGCGTCTTGCGCTGTACGCCCGACCATCCCATGTTGACCCCGGAAGGCTGGCTGCCGGCCGGCGAACTGGCCAGTGGGAGCCAGGTAGCGGCCCCACTCGCGTTGCCCCACTTTGGATGTGAGGCGTTGCCCGAACCGGCGGTCAAGCTCGTCGCCTATATTCTCTCTAATGGCTCGGCCCAATCGCAGATCGGCCTGACGAGCCACTTGCCGGAAGCTGCCCGGGATTTGGAGGAGATCGCCGCAGCGTTTGGGATGCAATTAGTCTGCTACGACAGGCCCAGAACCAGGGCACGCCAATATCGCTTCGCCAACGACGTCGAGCAGCACGCACCGGCTCGCCAGGAAGTGGCATCTGCCCTGCGGGCGGTACCGGCACGTCCCGGCATCAGTTGGGCGAGCCAGGCGCACCGTGCTGATGCCAGCCACGACCTGTTGAATGTGTGCCAGGGAACGCCGGTGCCGAGAGAGGCTGCACTGCAGCAACTGCCTCCTGCGGCCGGAGGGCCGTGGCCCGCGCCGGCGCCCGGCGCCTACGATCGTGCTGAGGCGCAAACACCCATCGCTCGTTTTCTAGAAGAGCTGGGCGTGCGCTTTCCCACGGCGGCGGACAAGGCTGTCCCGAACAGAATCTTCCGCCTGCCGCGCGAACAACTCGCTCTTTTCCTTAACGTGCTTTTTACCTGCGATGGATTGCTCTATATCGATCGAAGCGGCCGGCCCGGACTCTCCTACAGCACGATCAGCCGTCGTCTGGCGGCGGATGTACAACACCTGCTGCTTCGATTTGGCCTGGTGGCGACCCTGCGCACGAAGCACAGCCGGGTGAAGGATTGGGTCTGCACCGCCTACGAGGTCGTCCTGCTCGGCACCTCCGATGTTCAGGCCTTTCTTGCGACGATTGGCATCATGGACCAGGACGAGGCTCGCCGGCACGTTGCCGCTATGACCGGTCCGCACGGTCGCTCGATGCGACCCGGAACGCTAGCGCCCGGCGAGGCGTTTTGGGAACTCCTGAGAGACGCCGGCGATCGTGCCGGCGTTCGCGAGATCTCCCGGTGCTCAGACATCGCTATCCAGAATCGGAGGCGTGAGCGCCTCCTCTGCCACACCACAGTGGCGCGAGGCGCCGCTGCCTTGCCTGATCCTCACCACTGTGCGCGAGCGCACGGCGATGTGTACTGGGATGAAGTTGTCAGCGTTACGCCTGCGGGTGAAGCCCCGGTTTATGACCTCACCGTACCGGGAAAAGCGAACTTCGTGGCCAACGACCTCATCATTCATAACTCAACGCTCCTCCTTCAGGTCGCCGGAATGCTGGCCGAGGCCGCCGGGCCGGTGCTCTACGTCTCAGGCGAGGAGAGTGCTCACCAGATCAAAATGCGGGCCGAGCGGCTGGGCATCCACGCAGCCGATCTCTTCCTCCTGTCCGAGACCAACCTCGATATGATCCTGGAGCACCTCAACACCCTACGGCCCAAGACAGCGATCGTAGACTCAATCCAGACCGTCTACCTGGACGAGTTGCACTCGAGTGCCGGCTCGGTTGGCCAGGTACGGGAGTGTGCCGCGCGGCTGTTGCACTATTCCAAGAACGAGGACGTGCCGGTCTTCATTGTTGGGCACGTCACCAAGCAGGGGGCGATCGCCGGACCGCGGGTATTGGAGCACATCGTCGACACCGTACTCTATCTCGAGGGTGATCGCTTCCACGCGTTCCGCCTCCTGCGTGGGCAGAAGAACCGCTTCGGCAGTACCAATGAGGTCGGTGTCTTCGAGATGGTCGAAGGGGGACTGGCCGAGGTCGAAAATCCGAGCGAGGCCTTTCTGGCCGAGCACGCGGCCGGAGCGACCGGCTCGGCGGTGGCGGTCACTCTCGAGGGCACCCGGCCCTTGCTGGTCGAGATTCAATCGCTCAGCACCATGAGCGCGCTGGTCCAGCCGCGGCGCACGGCCAACGGGATCGATCTCAACCGGCTCTACCTGCTACTGGCCGTGCTCAGCAAGCGGGTGGGACTTCAGCTCCATAATCAAGATGTCTTCATCAACGTCGTCGGTGGCCTCAAGATCAGCGAGCCGGCCGCTGATCTCGCTGTGGCGACAGCAATCGCCAGTAGTTTCCGCGAGCGGCCCATCGCGCGCGACCTGGCGTTGATCGGCGAGATCGGTCTGGGCGGCGAGCTTCGCACCGTGAGCCAGCTGGAGCGGCGGTTGACCGAGGCCGGTAAGCTCGGCTTCAAGCGGGTTATCATCCCCAAGGCCGGTCGCAGGCCGCTTCAGGTCGAGGGCCTGCAGACGATCGCTGTCAAGACCCTGGTGGAGGCCCTCCACATCGCCCTCACCACCGCCCCCAGCCCAGGGTCCCTGGAGGCGGAGCGACCGGCGTCTGATCTGCCAGCCGAAACCCCACGAATTGATGGCAACGAGTTGGACTTGACGATGGATGAAAATGACGAGGACGCCTGGTTGGACGAGGACGAAGTGATCGACGAGCTCGACTAGAACACCGGTCAAGGAGTCGCCGGGGGCGCCTGATCGGAGTCTTCCGAAGTCTCGGAAGACTTCGGAAGTCTCACGGCTTGACCGGCGCGCTCGCGCCGGAGCGTGCCCGAGATCCTCACTGGGGCCGGATTGCCTTCCGCCCGGTATTCTTGATTGACACTCCTATCCTCACCGTGCTATCATCTTGCATCATATTTTATTTATTGCCGTGCGCGCTCTCATTTTTTCTTACTCTCTCATCAGTGGGATAACCGATCCTGGCACTCCAGTTTTGAATCGGCGATCAGTATGACCCGCACGTCACACTTCGCCTGACTCTGATCGGCGCCACTCCACGGTGCGGGTGCCAGCCCAACGGGAACGGTCACGAGGGAAGTCTCACCTCGTCGGTACCGCCCCGCTGGTGCCCGTTGGTGTGGGGGAGGCCTGGATCGGAATGTGATGAGTGAGAACGCGGAGCGCGTATGGCTCCGCGTCTATTTTTTAGCGGAAAACGCAATAATTTGTCTCGGAGGCTTTATGAGCTTCGAGTTCATCCTACGGCTCGTCGGCGGGGTGATTCTGGCGAGCGTGGGATGGTGGATAGGCGAAGCGCTCTCCGCCGCCGCCAATAGCAACGACGTCCGCAGCACCGTGGTGCTGGCCCTGGCGGGGCTGGCACTAGGCTTGTTATTGACCCCGTACTTCACGACTCGTCCGATGACGTGGGCGCGACGAACGATCCGCCAGATTCCGGCGAATCACCTGCTTGCCGGCACCATCGGCCTGGCGCTCGGGTTGATTATCGCTGCCTTGTTGGCGCTCCCACTTTCGCTCTTGCCGCGGCCACTTGGCAGTGTCCTTCCCCTGGCAGCGGCGATTGTTTTCGCCTATCTCGGCATTACCACGATGGTAACTCGCGAGCGCGACCTCATTACCGCGGTTCAAGCCCGCTTGGGTCGGGATGGCCGGAACGGCAGCGGTCGTCAGGTCTTGCTTGACACCAGCGTGATCATTGATGGCCGGATTGCCGATATCAGCCAGACAGGTTTCATCGATGGGACGATGGTGGTGCCGCGCTTCATCTTAAACGAGCTGCAGCACATTGCCGACTCCAGCGACCCGCTGCGCCGCAACCGTGGCCGGCGGGGACTCGAGATGCTGAACAAGCTCCAAAAGGACTCCGTGACACCCATCGAGATCACCGACCTGGACGCGCCCGAGTTCCACGAGGCCGACACGAAACTTATCGCCCTCGCCCGCCAATTGGATGCGGCCATTCTCACCAATGACTACAATCTCAACAAGGTCGCGGAGTTGCAGGGAGTCCGAGTCCTCAACATCAACGAGTTGGCCAATGCCGTGAAGACGGTACTCCTGCCGGGCGAGTCGCTGCGGGTGCGGGTGATTCAAGAGGGGAAGGAGTTGGAGCAGGGAGTAGGCTATCTAGACGATGGGACGATGGTGGTGATCGAAGATGGGAAGCGCCACATCGGCGAGACCTGCGAGGTGCTTGTCACTCGTGTCCTGCAGACCGTCGCGGGTCGCATGATCTTTGCGCAATTACCTGAGAAGGAACGCGTCCGGTAAGGTCTGGCGACTCATGGGAACTGGGTCGAACTCATACTGCCCGTGGGACCCCTGCGAGTTCCTTCGATTCCTGCGAGTTCCGTCCAATGTCAGTGATCACGGTCTCTCGCCAAACCGGCAGTTTCGGCACCTTGATTGGCGTGGGCCTGGCTCGCGCACTCGGCTGGCGCTACGTTGACCGTGAAGCGATTCATCGGGCGGCGAGCGCGGCGGGCGTTCCAGACGTCGCCCTCGCGGAGCTGGAATACGAGGGCCGGCGGAGTTTCATCGAGCGATTGCTCTCCGCTCTGCGGTACGAGCCCACCGTGCCCCCACTGCCTGAGATGGGCGAATCCGAGGGATTGACTCGCCCCTTCAGCGGTATTCTCACCCCGGTACTCCCCCCGGTGGCACCAACCGTTCAGGATTACGTCAATATCGTCGATGAGCTGATCCGTACGATTGCGATCGAGGGCCACGTGGTCATTGTCGGCCGGGCGGCACAGGTACTGCTGGCTGACCGTCGTGATGTCTTCCACGTGCAAATCATTGCGCCCTTCGAGCTGCGTGTCGCCCGGCTACGGGCGCGGCGTGGCGAGCCCCGGACCCTCGTCATCGAGCGGCTGCACGCCAGCGACGAGGCCCGCCGCGACTATCTGCGGCGCTTCTACAACGCCGACTGGCGCGATCCGTTGCTCTACGATATGGTGGTGAATACAGCCCACCTCGCCATCGAGCCGGCCATCAAACTCATCGCGCTCGGCTGGAAGGAAAAGACCAAGAGAGGTTAGAAGTCGGAGAGTGCTGGTCATACGGAGTGCAATAATCTCTCTCCTTCAGCCGAATTTTCGTAGCTCTCTCGGCGGCAGCGACGGTAGACTGTTGTGTTTCCTCCCCATCTCGCAAGGCTTGCCCTTACTCGAGACATTGATCCTGGGGGGTCGCAGACATCGTCCGCTGCCTCCAATCCGACAATCGCTGATTCCAATCTCCAGGCTCAGGAGTTATCCGTGGCTCTACGCGTATACAACACGCTTACCAATCGCAAAGAACCATTCGAGACTATCGAACCGGGCAAGGTCAAGATGTACATCTGCGGTCCGACGGTCTATGGAAGCGCTCATATCGGACACGCTCTCAGCTACATTCTCTTCGATGCGATCCGGCGCTATCTCGAATACAAGGGGTACGAGGTCAAGCACGTTCAGAACTTCACTGACGTGGACGACAAGATTATCAAACGTTCCAAAGAGACCGGCGAGCCCTGGCAGGTCCTCACCCGGCGTTACATCGACGAGTTCTTGAGCGAGATGGATGCGCTCAACGTCGAGCGCGCGCACGTCTATACCTATGCCAGCCAGGAGATCCCCTTCATCATTCAAATGATCGAGGGGCTGATTGAGAAGAGCTACGCCTACGTTCGCAACGGCAATGTCTACTTCCGGGTGCTGCGCGATGAAGACTACGGCAAGCTCTCCAACCGTCGTGTTGAGCAGCAGCAGGCGGGGGCGCGCATCGCCGTGGATGAGGAGAAGGAGCATCCGCTGGACTTCGCTCTCTGGAAGTCCGCGAAACCGGGGGAGCCAAATTGGGAGAGCCCCTGGGGGCCTGGCCGTCCCGGCTGGCATATCGAGTGCTCGGCGATGAATCTTCATCATCTCGGTCCCCAGATTGACATTCACGGCGGTGGGACCGACTTGATCTTCCCGCACCACGAGAACGAGATCGCCCAGAGCGAGAGCTACACCGGTTGCGTTCCCTTTGCACGCTACTGGCTCCACAACGGGATGCTCCAGTTCGGAGGCGAAAAGATGGCCCGTAGCGTCGGCAACCTCATCAGTATCAAGGAGTTCCTTCAGCGCAGTGAGCCCGACGCCTGGCGCCTCTTCGTGCTCTCCAGCCACTACCGCCACCCGGTGACCTACACGAGAGAGGCGTTCGCCGCGGCCGAGCGTGGGCTGGAACGCTTCCAGGCGGCTCTGCAGCCGGCCAACCCCGGGGCGACCGGAGATGCCAGCAACTTGCTCGACCGCGCCCAGGCGACCCGTGCGGCATTCGAAGCGGCGATGGACGACGACTTCAATACGGCTGCCGCCCTTGGCGTGCTCTTCGAACTGGCCAAAGCGATCAACGCCGCCCGCGATGCCGGGCAGGGTGGTCCCGCCTTCGAGGAGGCCCAGGAGGTGCTCAGGACGCTGCTGAGCGTCCTGGGCTTCCGGTTGGAGGAAGTGGCCGGCCCTCAGGCGGCCGACGCGGCGCCCTTCATCGAGCTGCTGATCGAGACCCGCTCCAGACTGCGCCAGGCCAGGCAATGGGCCCTCGCTGACGAGATCCGCGACCGGCTGGGCGAGTTGGGCGTTGTCCTGGAAGATACACCAGGCGGGACCAAGTGGCGTGTGAACAAGTAGCACAGACGCTTTTGCAACGCCCCTGGCAACGTAAAATCGTTTCTGCACCTGGCTCCCTGTTACCTGACCCATGGCTGATCGTGACGAGTTGATCTACGGGCGCCGTCCGGTACTCGAAGCCCTGCAGAGCGGAAGCGGGGTGAGGCGTGTGCTGCTGGCTGCCGGGAGCAAGCGGGGCGGCATCATCGCCGATATCCAGGCCGCCGCCGAGGCGGCCGGTGTGCCCGTGGTGGAGGTGGCGCGGCAGACGCTCGATCGCCGTGTGTCGGCCACTCATCAGGGCGTCGCCGCCGAGGTCGCGCCCTTTCGCTACGCCACGGTCGACGAAATCGTGGAGGCGGCCCGCCGCACGGATGAGCCCCTCCTATTGCTCCTGCTCGACGGCCTCCAGGATGTGCACAATTTTGGCGCCCTGCTTCGCACGGCGGAAGCCGTTGGCGTACACGGCGTGCTGATCCCGAAAGATCGCTCCGTTTCGGTGACGTCCACCGTCTACAAAACATCGGCCGGCGCGGTGAGTTATGTGCCGATTGCCCAGGTGACGAATCTCGTGCGCACCATGAACGATCTCAAGCAACGCGGCCTCTGGTTCGTCGGCCTCGACATGGCCGGTGCACAGCGGTACGACCAGGCCCGCCTCACGGGGCCGCTGGGCGTCGTCATCGGCGCTGAAGGGCACGGCCTGGGCCGCCTGGTGGCAGAGAGCTGCGATTTTTTGGTTCACCTGCCGATGCACGGACGAATCGAATCGCTGAACGCCAGTGTCGCCGGAAGTGTATTGCTCTACGAAGTCCTCAGGCAACGGCAAAATCCGGGGCCGAGTTGACTATCGACCCCCCTGGTTTATACTTCTCTGGGCTCAAGAGCCCGGACTTTCTTTGACAACCGCCCTGTCCGTGCTATAATTCTCCGCTATGCAGCGCTGGCATCGGGCCGACGTAGCTCAATAGGCAGAGCAGCTGTTTTGTAAACAGCCGGTTGTCGGTTCGAGTCCGACCGTCGGCTTCCAGGGGCAGGTGCCGGAGTGGACAAACGGGCCTGACTGTAAATCAGGTGGCTGACGCCTTCGGAGGTTCGAATCCTTCCCTGCCCACTGCCGTACCCACTTTGGAGAGACGCTCTGCGTCTCTCCTCTGTTGCGAGCCCACGTAGCTCAGTCGGTAGAGCACACCCTTGGTAAGGGTGAGGTCACGAGTTCAAGTCTCGTCGTGGGCTCTCATATTGTCCATTGGGCCCATTTGGATGGCCATCAGGAGGAATTAGAAGAATCATGGCGAAGGCGAAATTTGAGCG
>DOUV01000163.1 GCA_003520455.1 Chloroflexota bacterium
TCGCCTCTCCGGTATCGAGCGTGTTTCTGGCTTTCATGCCCGGGCAGCCCCCGGCGACACCCTCGGCCGCGAATTGGGTCCGGTCGCAGGTGGCCGCGATGCCGTACGGCCGGCCGCTGCGGATCCCCAGCGCAAGCCTCTGGCTCAGACCGCCCCGGTAGCGGCCGGCGCCGCCCGAGTCCGTTTTCAGCTCGCGCTCGCGCACGATGATCGGGGACAGGCTCTCGGTGACTTCCGCCGGGCAGCCGGCGACCCCGCTGGGGAACCCGGTGGTCGCCAGCCCATCCTTCACGGCCCGTGCCCCGGTACCGCCGATCGAGAAGAACGTGTAGGTGAAATCCTCGCCGGCCTGCTGCCCGCCGTGGACGGTGATGAGCCAGATCGAGTCGGCGCCGGCAGCCATAGCGCGCTCGCCGACGACCTCTCCCAGGGCACGAAAGACCACGCCCGGCAGAAAGTGCCCCAGAATCGCCCGCGCAGCAACCGGGGCGGGGCGCTGCGCGTTCAGGATACAGCCGGGCGGCGCCGTCACGTGTACCGGCCGGAAACTCCCATGGTTGTTCGGCACCTCGGGGCTGATGGCCGCCTTCACAGCGAAGGTGGTATAGGCCAGGGTGTAGTTGAGGGGGACGTTGATCCCGTAGCGGCTCTGCGGCGAGGTGCCATTGTAGTCGATGATCAATTCATCATCCGCTACCGTCACCGTGGCCTTGATGTGAATCGGCGTGTCGAAGCCGTCAGCCCAGGTCTCCGCGGCATAGTGGCCGTTGGGAAGCGCTGCGATCGCCTCGCGCATGGCGATCTCCGAGCGCTGCACGATCAGCTCGGCGATGCCTTTCATATCTTCCAGCTCGAACTCGTCCAGCAGGCTGAGCAGCCGGCGCCCGCCGACGTCGTTACAGGCGACCTGAGCGTGTAGGTCGCCCAGGACCAGAAGCGGTGCCCGCACGTTGCTGCGCAGGATCTTGAATAAATCCTCGTTGGGCTCTCCCCGTTTGTACAGCTTCATGATGGGGATGGCGAGGCCCTCTTCGTACACGTCGCGGGCATCCGCCGAGAGCGGCAAGCCGCCGATATCGACGGCATGACAGGTGTTGGCGAAAAAGCCGACGAGCGTCGTCCCCCGGAAGACGGGCGTCGCCACAGTAAGATCGTTCAGGTGGCCCGAGGTGAACCAGGGATCGTTGGTGATCAGGACGTCGCCCGGCTCGAGGAGCTCGCTGGGGTACTCCTCGACCACGTGCCGCATCCCCGTGGCCATCGAATTGATGTGTCCCGGGGTGCCGGTTACCGACTGGGCAATCATGCGCGCCCGGGCGTCGAAGACGCCGGCCGAGAGATCCTGCGCGTCGCGTAGGATCGGGGTGAACCCGGTGCGAATCAGCGCCGCCGCCTGTTCGTTCGTGACCGAGATGAGCCGGTCCCAGAAAACCTTCTGGAAGACGGGATCGGACAGATTGGGTTGCATGCGATCGTTCCCTCTTCGAAGTGCCTGCCGCTAGCTTCTCGCTCGCGCCGAGGCTTGCAGAGCCTGGCGCGGGGCCGCATCCGGCAGCGCGCTCTCCCCTGCTCCGCCCGCGCGTGTCGCGCTTTCCAGCTGTCACAGATGGATCACCAGATTCAGCATCCGGTCGATGGTCGCGGAGGCGCCGGGGCCGATAATTGTGGTGGCCTCGTGTTCCTCGACAATCGCCGGCCCCGTCAGGATCGCGCCCGGTGCGAGGCGGTAGCGGTCGAACACGGGCGTCTCGACAAAGCCGCCGGCCTCCGCGAAGTAGGCCTGCCGCGCGCTCTTGCGCGCCGCGTCGACCGACGCGCCCTCCGCGACGGACGGTGCGATGCTGAGATCGGGCTTGGGGCCCTGGACGATGACGCGCCAGTTGACCGCTTCGAATTCGACCCCCGGGATCGTGCGGCCGTACAGCTCGCGGTAGCGCTCCTCGAAGCGCCGGCGAATCTCCGCGACCGAGTCCTCACCGAGGGCGCCGTCCGGCAGGAGGATCTTCACGTCGAAGCCCTGCCCATGATAGCGGATGTCGCACCAGCGCTCGACGCCGATCGCGCTCCCCGGCACCCCGGCCTTCTGGAGCAGCTCGCGCCCCTCGCGCTCCATCTTTTGCAGGAATCCCCCCACCTGTGCCCAGTCCAATCTGCCCAGCAGCCCGTACCAGCTCTGGACGAACTCGAAGGAGAGCGGCGCGGTGAGGAAGCCGAGCGCCGACATGACGCCGGCCCCGAAGGGAACCACGATCCCCGGAGCGCCGACGGCGGCGGCGACGCCATAGGCGTGGACCGGGCCGGCGCCGCCAAAGGCGAAGAGGGGATAGTCGGCGGCGTTCTTGCCCCGCTCGGTCAGATGGACGCGAGCCGCGCTCGCCATATTCTCGTTCACAATGCGGTGGATTCCCGAGGCCGCTTCTATCACGTCGAGGCCGAGCGGATCGGCGATGTGGCGCGCGACGGCCTCGCGGGCCCGCTTCGTGTCGAGCGACATCCGACCACCCAGGAAGTAGTCCGGGTCCAGATAGCCCAGCAGCAGGTCGGCGTCGGTGACGGTGGGGCGGGCGCCCCCGCGACTGTAGCAGATGGGGCCGGGCGCGGCGCTGGCGCTCTCGGGACCGACCTGCAGGGTGCCCAGCCGGCTGATGTGGGCGATGCTGCCGCCGCCGGCGCCGATTTCCATCAGATCCACCACCGGCACCTGGATGGTGAGGCCGCTGCCCTTCATAAAACGCTGCACACGGCCCACCTCGAAGGTGGGGGCCACCTCGGCCCGGCCGTTCTGGATCAGGCAGGATTTGGCGGTGGTGCCGCCCATGTCGAAGCAGAACATCTCGGGCAGCCCGAACAGCCGGCTGAAGTATTCGCCGGCGATCACGGCGGCGGTGGGGCCAGATTCGATGATCCGCACCGGGAACTCGGCGGCGGTCTCGACCGAGGTGACGCCGCCGCTGGAGAGCATGATGAACAGCCGCCCGTCGAACCCCAGCCCGGCCAGACGGTGGGAGAGGCGGCGCAGGTAGCGCTCGACCAATGGTTTGACATAAGCATTGGCAACGGTGGTGCTGGTGCGCTCGTACTCCCGGATCTGCGGCAGCACTTCGTAGGAGATGGAGAGGGAAACGTCCGGCAACTCTTCCTGGACGATCTGTTTGAGCAGCAGTTCGTGGGCCGGGTTCTCGAAGGAATTGAGCAGGCAGACCGCCACCGATTCCACGCCCAGCCCGGCCAGCGAGCGCACCACGGCCCGCGCCTCCTCTGCGGCCAGGGGGATCAGAATCTTGCCATCGGCCCGCACCCGTTCTTCCACTTCCAGTCGGCGGTGGCGGGGAACGAGGGGTTCGGGGAAGGCGGCGAAGAGATCGTAGGGCGCGTAGCGGATCTCGCGGCCCAGTTCCAGCACATCGCGGAAGCCTGCGGTCGTGAGCAGGGCGGTGGCGGCGCCTTTGCGCTCGATGATGGCGTTGATCACCAGGGTGGTGCCGTGGATGACCTCTTGCAGCCGGGCGGCCAGGTTGGGGACGCGGCCGGCCAGGGCTTGCACGCCTTCCTCCACCGCGTCCGAGGGGTCGCCGGGCGTGGTCAGGCATTTGTAGACGTGCATCTCGCCGGCCTCGTCGTCTAGCAGCACGAAATCGGTGAAGGTGCCGCCGATGTCACAGCCGAGGCGCATGAAGGTCTCCGTGGGGGTGCAGTTGGCTGACGAGGAGAAACATGGTATGCTTGGTGAAACGCTGAGTCAGGCGGTCGGGCCTGTTGCCAGGCTTTCCGCTGCTGACGTTTGGCCTGCTATTCAGCGATCCAACTACGGATAGATCGTTTTGAATGAAGTCAGACACTTGGAGGTGAAATATGCCAACAGTCGCACTCAAACGCCAATTGATCACAGATGTTACAGGAAATACAATTGGCGTTATCCTGCCTTTAGATGAATACAGATTAATTGAAAGATTTCTAGAAAAAAGTGTTTTAGATGAAGATAATGAGAAACTTAGACGATTAGAGATAGCTGCGCACGATCCTTTGTTTTTGCAGGATCTCTACGAAAATATGCAGGCATTTGCTGGGGAAAACCCTAAAGATTTCTAAAACTGTAACAATTCACTTGATGTGTCATTGCGAGTGCAGC
>DOUV01000041.1:0-243 GCA_003520455.1 Chloroflexota bacterium
GCGCGTCGCTCACGGCGCGGGTCGCGGCGCTCGAGTCGCGGATGAACACGATCGAAGGTCTCCTCGACCAGGACACCGGTGCCCTCATCCGCCGTTTCAACACGCTCGAGGACAAACTGCGCCGCCTGCGCGACACCCTCGCCGATCTGGACTGAGGGTCCATCGACGAATCGCGCTCGGATCTTCGGGGAACTGAGGGGCTCTTGTCGAGATGAGAATTCGGCGCGGGCGGCTTCAACGGCG
>DOUV01000041.1:380-3560 GCA_003520455.1 Chloroflexota bacterium
CGGCCCACCGGGCCGTCTCTACGGGGGGAGCACCAGTTGGTGGTGGCGTGTGAAGAATTGGCGGTAGGTGGCGTAGGCGGCCGTGACACCGGTGAAGGCTGCCGCACCGGTGAGCATGTACATGACGATCATCTGGAGCTGGACCGCCTCGAGGGGTGAGGCTCCGGCGAGGATCATCCCGACCATTGCCCCGGGCAACTGGATCAGCCCGACTGTGCGAGTCGAATCGATGATCGGGGTCATGGCCGCCGTGAGCGCCCGGCGGAGGTGAGGGGCCACCGCTTCGCGGCCGGTGGCGCCCAGCGCCAGCGCTGCTTCGATCGTGGCCCGTTGGCTGCTGATCTCGTCGCGGAGGCGTGCCATGACGAGCGAGGCTACATTCATGGCATTGCCTACGACCATCCCGGCGATTGGGATGGCATAGCGCGGCTCGAACGGGAAGACCTGCAGCAGCAGGAGTGATCCGAGCGTCAGCAGCGTGCCAACGCCGATCGCGAACCAGGCCAACGCGTGAGAGTGCGGCACCCCCTCGCCTCGATGGCCGGCGTTCACCCCAGCCACCAGCACCATCTCGATCGCAATCAGGATCACCCACAGCGGGCCCTGCTGCCCAAAAATCCAGTTGAGGATGAAGCCGATCGCGATGAGCTGGACGAAGGCCCGCACAGTGGCGACGCCAATCTCCTTCTCGACATCCAACCGTTGCCAGCGCGAGATCAGGCCGGCCGCTGCGACCAGCGCGATCGAGGCCAAAACCCGCGGCAACATCTCAAGCGAGATGGGCATTCGTTGTTATTCTCCACCGGCTGCCGGCCACGATAGAGATTGGAGTGGAACTACCGCGTGCCAGACCGCTCATGAGGTCCAACGCTCCCAATCTCTGATCCGGCCTTTCAGGAACGAAACCTTCAACCCGCCGCCCTTCAAGCGCCTCTTGAGTCCTCAAGTGTCTCGCCCGCCCCACGCAACTCGCCGGCCATAAACTCCCGAACCAGCTCGTGGTGCGAGCCGGGGGCCATCAGGTGCCTGGTCGTCCCCTCATCGGCGACGCGGCCGTTGACCAGCAACAGCGTGTAGTCGCCGACCCGCCGTGCCTGCTCCATGTTGTGGGTCACCCAGACGAAGGTCAACCCGAACCTCGCGCGCAGGTTGACGACCAACCGCTCGATGCTGAGCATGGCAGCGGGGTCGAGTGCCGAGGTGGGCTCGTCGAGCAGGAGGACTTCGGGCTCGTTGACCAGCGCCCGGGCGAACGCGACTCGCTGGGCCTGCCCACCGGAGAGAGCGAGGGCTTCGCGCCCGGCGACTGCCGGGTCGAGGTCCACGGCTGTCAGAATCGCGGCCACGCGCTCCTCGGAGAGCCGCTCGCCACGAAGGGCCGGGCCGTAGCAGAGATTACCCGCCACGCTCCCGGCGAACATGGCCGGCGCCTGGAAGACCATGCCCACCCGGCGCCTCAGGGCCAGCACCTCCAACGTGGTGATATCCTCGCCCCCGAAGAATACGGCGCCTGGTGGCGGCTCCTCGAGCCGGTTGAGCAGACGCAAGAGGGTGCTCTTGCCGCTCCCGCTTGGGCCGATGATGGTGTAGATCGAGCGGGTCTGGATCGAGAAGCTCGCATCGAAGAGAATCTGGCGCCCGCTGCGCCAGTGGTGCAGATGGCGAATCTCAAAGACGGCTGCTGGCGTCGGTGCCACACCGGCGCCAGCAGCGCGGGCGGTCGTCATAGCACTTCCTCATAAGTCCATCGGGATGTCATGGCTGCAAGCAAGGCGCCGGCCTGCGTGCTTCCCGGTCGTGACACGATCTTCGCTCTTTCGCCCGATGGCCTTTGCGAGCCCCGGGCCCACGACGATTGGAGCAGGTCGCCTCCCAATTGTCGGGGCGCGACGCACCGGCCGAAGATCGATTCACGCCCGGCGTGCGCCCTCCTGAAGGACACAGGGGCGTCGCACCGTGCATGCGCCACTGTCGAGCAGTTCTGCTGCCCGCTCGATCATACCACAAAAAATCGGCCGCGTTTCGAAGGAGAAACGCGGCCGGGGTCGTTCGGGATGCGTGCTTAACTCGTCTGCCGGTAGGCTTCGAGCACGTTGGGCAGGCGCGAGATCCGGGTGAGGATGCGACTGAGCTGAGCGGCGTCGGCGATCTCGAGCGTCGCGGTGATCAGTGCGCTGTGGTCCTTCTTGTTCGTCACGGCGTTGGCTGCCCGCATGTTGACATCCTCCTTGGCGACGATGTCCACGATGTCGCGCAGCAGCCCCCCCCGGTCGAAGGCCCGGACCTTGATCATCACCGGGTAGCTGGTCTTGTGGTCGCCGTTGCCCCAGTCCACGGCAATCAGCCGCTCGCCGTCGTTCTTGTTGAGAATGTTGGGACAGTCGCGACGGTGGATCGTGATGCCGTGCCCCCTGGTGATGTAGCCGATAATCTCGTCCCCTGGCAGTGGGTTGCAGCAAGCAGCCACGCGGGTCAGCACCCCGCCGACCCCCTTGATGGTGCTGCTGATCTCAGTCACGCCCAGGGATTGATCCGGCGGGTTCTCGGTGAGTTCAGCCTCGAGCTCCTCGGCCGCCTCCTGCTGGCGGTGCAACTCGAGCGCCCGAGCCGCCACCGTTTGCGCGCTGAGGTCGCCCGCACCGATAGCCGCCAGGAAATCGTCGATCTTCTCGTAGCGCGTCAGCTTGCAGAGCCGCTCGTAGCTCTCGTTGACCAGGCCGAGCTTTTTCAACTCGCGCTCCAACAGCTCACGCCCCTGAGTGATGTTGACCTCGCGGTCCTGGTGGCGGAACCACGAACGAATCTTGCCTCGTGCCCGGCTCGTGCGGGCGTAGCCCAGGTGCGGGTTCAGCCAGTCACGGCTGGGTCCACCCCGCTTGGCAGTGATGATCTCGACCTGATCGCCATCCTGGAGTGCGTAGTGCAGCGGCACCATCTGACCGTTGACTTTGGCACCGCGGCAGCGGTGGCCCACCTCGGTATGGATGTGGTAGGCGAAGTCCACCGGCGTCGAGCCGGCCGGCAGCTCGAGAATGTCGCCCTTGGGGGTGAAGACCAGTACCCGTTCGGGCAGGACATCGGTCTTGACGCTCTCGATGAACTCCTCGGCGTCCTCGCCCCCCATGTCCTGGCGCCAGTCGAGCAGCGCGCGCAACCACTTGATCTTCTCCTCCAGGAAGC
>DOUV01000041.1:3599-3736 GCA_003520455.1 Chloroflexota bacterium
CTTGTAGCGCCAGTGGGCCGCGACACCATACTCGGCGTAGTAGTGCATCTCACGCGTGCGAATCTGGATCTCGAGGGACTTGCCCTCGGGCCCGACCACGGCCGTGTGGAGCGATTGGTAGTTGTTCTCCTTCGGAT
>DOUV01000041.1:3877-4086 GCA_003520455.1 Chloroflexota bacterium
CATCTTCTTATAGATGCTGTAGAGATGTTTGGGGCGCCCGGAGACCTCGGCTTCGATCTCTTCTTGCACCAATGCCTGTCGCAGATCGGCCACTACTTTGTCCAGGTACGCCTCGCGGTCGTGGCGGCGCTCGGCGAGCTTATTGGCCAGCTCTTCGTAGATCTCCGGCTCGAGGTAGCGCAAACAGAGGTCCTCGAGCTCCCACTTGA
>DOUV01000041.1:4135-4769 GCA_003520455.1 Chloroflexota bacterium
TTGGCCAGCGGCGCGTAGATGTCAAGCGTCTCGCGGGCGATGCGAAGCTGCTTCTCGCGCTTGTGACCGTGCAGCGTGCGCATGTTATGCAGACGATCGGCCAGTTTGATGAGCACTACCCGCACATCCTCAGCCATCGCCAGGAACATCTTGCGAAGATTCTCGGCTTCCTGGCCTCCCAACTGGCGGTCGCGGTGGCCGGTGAGCTGGTTGATCTGGCTCAATTTGGTCACGCCATCCACCAGCGAGGCAACCTCATTGCCAAATTCAGTCTGGATCTGCTCCAGCGTGATGGATGTATCCTCGACGGTATCGTGCAAAAGACCCGCCACAATCACGGGCGGGTCGATGCGCAGGTCGGCCAGGATGGACG
The DNA here is from genome assembly GCA_003520455.1 of Chloroflexota bacterium. The sequence continues at coordinate 4,509 of DOUV01000041.1, forward strand.
CGGTCGCCAGGCAGTGGGCGACATATGGCTCGCCGGTGCGGCGCTTCTGTTCTTTATGAGCTGCAGCGGCAAACTCGTACGCCCGCTCCAGGATTGTGGCGTCATAGTTGGGGAACGTTTGCTGGACCTGGGCGATCAGCCGCTCAATCTCTACCATTTGGATCATTTCCGAACAACTATCCTGAAAGGTTTGTATATTATAGCTCTGCCGGCTTCCTCCTTCAAGCGACCAGGCGTGAGGGGTGTACGCACGAGTTGTCA
>DOUV01000817.1 GCA_003520455.1 Chloroflexota bacterium
GATGACGTGACCGGTGCTCTAGAAGTAAGTGATGGGAGCCGCGGCACAGCCCAGGAGGAGGACCGGAGCGGAGACGGTGGGGTTCGACCGGCCCGAACCACAAGCCAGGATCCCGAACTGGGCACCCCCGCCGCAACAACGAAGCGGGCAGAAGCGCTTCGGAGGCTCCTGCCCACTCTCAGTTCCGAGTCTATCAGCCGAGGCTCGACCAGCGGCGTTTGTGGACCATCGCGCACGGTCCACCCGCGATCACTTCGATGCCATTCGCCCGGCAGAACGCGACCACAGCCGGTGATTCGGCCCCTGGCTGGAGCCAGACGCGCTGCAGCCCCAGTTCAGCACACTGCCGCACGATCAACTCGGCTTGCGCGGGTGGCACCACCACGTCCACCACCTCCGGACGCTCAGGAAGCGCGGCCAGCGAGGGATAAATGGGGGCGCCGTCGAGCATGCCACCGGATCGGCCAACGGCCTGGACGTCGTAGCCCGCCCGGCGCAGATCGTTGAGGATAATGTGGCCGAATTTGGAGGGATTGTGGGAGACACCGACCACGGCCCAACGCCGATAGTTGACGAAGGCCTCGATGAGTTCGGTCGTCGAGCGCATATCCTACCCGCGATGTTGGTCGAGCGTCCGGCGAATAATCTCGTCCAGCTCGTTCTGGCTACCCCTGGAGCGCCGGCGCTTGGCTTTGTCTTTTTGCTGCCGCTCGGCAGCCCGGGCAAACGCCAGCTCGATCATGGTCGGGAGCGACTCCTCGCGACCCTCTTCGTCCTCGATCACCTCAGGCGCAACATGCTCCTTCATCGTCAGGCTGATGCGGTTGCGCTTGCGATCAACTTGAAGCACGCGAACTTTGACATCCTGCCCGACCTCAAGCACATCGCCCACCTTGTTGACCCGCTCGTCGCTCAACTCCGAGATGTGGATCAAACCGTCGGTCGTGGCACCGATATCGACGAAGGCCCCAAAATCAACGATACTCGTCACTTTGCCGGTTACTTCTTGCCCTTCGGTCAGGTCCTTCAGGCGTTGGCGCTTCGCCTTGGGCTCTTTCTTCCGCTCAGGTTTCCCGGATCGCATGGTCAGGCTAATGCGACCCCGCTCGCGATCCACGTCTTTGACCCTGATGGTCACGACATCGCCTGGCTTGACGACGTCCTCGACCTTCTCAACAAAACCATCTTTCAACTCAGAGATGTGGACCAAACCGTCCCGATCGACACCGATATCCACAAAGGCACCATAGCTTTGAACGCTGCGGACGGTCCCCGTCAGGGTCATACCGGGTTCGAGAGCGGCGAGCTTTGAGGGCTCAGCCTCACGCTCCGCGGCTGGCTCGGCGACTGGGGCCTCGTCAACAGCGGTCTCGGAAGTCGCACTGCCGGCGGCCTCACTCGGCGTTTCAACCACATTCTGCTCAGCAGCCGTCTCTTGGGCTGAGGGTGTCGGTGAAGGGGCTGTCTCGCTGGACGATTGGAGATTCTCACTGGTCGCGACAGGGGTCTCGACCTGCTCTGGGGGGGTTTCGGACATACAGCACTTTGCTCCTTGGCTTCCGACTAGGCTGAGCTATCGCGGATTCGATAGCACACCGGCACTCGGCCGGCAAACATGTTGATTATAGCACAGCCTCGCTCCCGCGCAATCTTTCACAGGGGGTGGTGTTTCACGTCACTCCGACCTGATCATGGTTCAGCAACGTATATGCCACCAACCTGCTGTGGCGAGCATCTTGCTCATTGGTCCACAGTTTCTCCATCCTCGACCCTCTCTCTCGTCCGGGACAAGGCTGTGCCGGCGGCGGCCCGGCCGCTCGAGGGCGCGATCCATCTGCCTCACCGCAGCGCTCCTGAGCGGGAGAGGGGGGCGAATCCAGGGCATTCAACATGGAAGGTACCCGCGTGAAAGCAAAAGTTTTCCTCAATCCCGCGGCCGGCCTGAAACAGGCCTCTGCTGCCTGGGAGGTGGTAGAACAGATCCTGACTGAGGTCAACTGCGCCTTCGAGCACCACCAGACCGAGGCCGGCAAGCCGTGTACCGATCTGGTCCGCCAGGCCGCGCGCAACGGCTACGACCTGGTGATCACCATGGGCGGTGACGGCACCATCATGGAAGTCGCCAACGGGCTCGTCGGCAGTGATACACTCCTGGGCGTGATCCCGCTGGGTTCCGCCAACGTCTTCGCGGCCGAGTTGGGTATCCCCAACGACCCGGAAGCCGCCGCCCGGCTGCTCTTCGAGGACCACCGTATTTGCCTGGTGGATCTCGGCCGCGCCGGGGACCGCTACTTCGCGCTTCGAGCCAGCGTGGGCCTCGAGGCCGAAGTGATCGAGGAGACGGACCGCAATCTCAAGAATCGTCTCGGGCGTCTGGCCTACGTGGTCAAGGGCATCCAGGAGCTGCGCGAGGCCGAGCAAGCTTACTACACCATCGTCTCAGACACCGAACACCACCAGACCCACGCCCTCACGGTCTATGTTACCAACGGCGCCATCGCCGGCCAGCGCCCCTTCCAACTCGGCCCGGGCATCCGAATGGACGACGGCCTGCTCGATGTTGCGGTCTTCAGCGCCACCGGCCTGACCGACGCCACGGTTCTCCTCGGCAAGATCGTCCTCGGCGATTATACGACCGATGCGCACGCCTACTACTTTAAAGCCCGTCACATTTGGATCGAGGCCGACCCGCCCCAAAAGGTCCAACTCGACGGCGAGGCGTACGGAGAAACCCCCGTCGAAATCGAGGTCGTTCCGGCAGCCTTGAAGGTCGTCTGTCCGCCGGAGCCCCTCTGATGGCATCACGATGGAGAGATCGCACCCCGTCTCACCGTGGGAGTGTCGATTTCGCCCAATCCCCCCGCGGTGTTGAGGATTTCCCGCCGCCGATGCTATAATCCAGACTATTGCCGAGACCGGCCGCGAAGGAGGACCAAGTCTGATGGCAACGACAGACGGCAAAGTGTACGATGTCACCATTCTCGGTGCGGGACCAACGGGATTGTTCGGGGCCTTCTACGCGGGCATGCGCGAGATGAAGACCAAAATCATCGAGGCGCTGCCCGAGATGGGCGGCCAGTTGACGGTGCTCTACCCCGAGAAGTTCATCTACGATGTCCCGGGCTATCCCAAGATCCTCTCGAAAGACCTGGTGAAACGGCTGGTGGAGCAAGGGACCCAATGGGGTGCGGCGATCTGTCTCGACGAGCGCATCACGAGCCTGGAGTACGTGGACCACGGCGACCCGGACCAGGGCCACCCGCCGGTCATTCGCCTGACCGCCGAGAGTGGCACCGTCCACTTGACCCACACGGTGGTCATCTGCGCGGGGATCGGCGCCTTTGCGCCCAACAAGCTCGATCGGCCCGGTGTGCATGAGTACGAGGGCCGGGGTGTGGCCTACTTCGTTCGCGAGAAGGCACCCTACCGGAGCAAGAATGTCTTGATCGTCGGCGGCGGCGATAGCGCGGTGGACTGGGCGTTGAACCTCAAGGACTGGGCCAGGCAGGTGACCTTGATTCACCGTCGCGAGGGCTTCCGCGCTCATGAGTCGAGCGTGGCTGAATTGATGAATTCCCAGGTCGAAGTCAAGGTCTGGTGGGAACTCGAGGCGGTTCTCGGCGACGGGGAGCACGTGACCGGGGCGCGTATCTTCAACAACAAGACCGATGAGAAGCTGACCCTCCACGTTGATCACGTTATTTTCAGCCTGGGCTTCAAAGCCTCCTTAGGCCCCATCGCAGATTGGGGGCTGAAATTGGCCGGCCGACACATCCTGGTGGACGGCCTGATGCGTACCAACCTGCCCGGTGTCTACGCCGCCGGCGACATCGTCGAGCCGGTGGGCAGCGTCTCGCTCAACCTCATCGTCACTGGCTTCGCTCAGGCCGCTATCGCCGTGAACGTGGCCAAGAGCTTCCTCGATCCCAAGTCCAAGATCTTCCCCGGCCACTCCAGTGAGATGCGCATTTAGACGTAAGAGATGGGAGATTGGAGATGGCTCACTCGGCGGTGGCCCATTTCATCGTGATGACTCATGGTACCGGCGTTGTGGCGCAAGATTGAGTGCTGTCGCGTCCTTCGACCACGGTTTCGGACCCTGTTGGCGAATTGGTGC
>DOUV01000026.1:0-10711 GCA_003520455.1 Chloroflexota bacterium
GTCGCGATGGACGGCGCTCGTCACCCACGCTCGCCGACCTGGTGCGCGCCGCGCTCCAGGCCAGCGGCGCCCGCGTCGTCGATCTCGGCTTGACCCTGACGCCGACCGTTCAATACGCCGTCGCGACGAACCCGGGGCTGGCTGGTGGCGTGATGATCACCGCCAGTCACAACCCGGTGGTCTGGAACGGACTTAAGTTTCTAGACGCCGAGGGTCGATTCCTTCCACTCGAACGGTGGGCAGAGATGGAAGCCATCATCGCCGAGGAACGGTTTCGCACTGTCGCGCTCGACCAGCTCGTGCCCGTCGAAGCCGCCGGAGAGGCTGCCTGGCAGGCTCATCAGGCTGCAATCCTGGCGGCACTGCCGGTCGAGGCCATCCGCGCCCGCCGGCTGCGCCTGGCCTTCGACGCCTGCAATAGCGGCGCGGTCCGCTGGCAATCACTGTTCGCCGCGCTGGGCTGTGAGACTATTCCGCTCCACACCGAACTCACCGGCTTCTTCGCCCGCGAGGCCGAGCCTCTGCCGCAGCACCTGGGCGCGCTGGCTCACCTGGTGTGTGCAGCAGGCTGCGACCTCGGTCTGGCCGCCGATCCAGACGGTGACCGTCTGGTACTGGTGGATGAGCACGGCCAGGCGGTGAGCGAGGAGCACACGGTGGTCCTATGCGCGCGAGAACGACTGGCGGCCGGCGCGGGCGACACCGTCGTGGTCAACGTGGTCACCACCCACGCCATCGATGAGGCCTTTCTGGAAGCCGAGATCTGGCGTACTGCCGTTGGAGAGATGAACGTCGTCAACGGCCTGCTCGAAGCCTACCGTCCGGCGCTCGGGGGCGAGGGTTCCGGCGGAATCATCGTCCCAGGGGTCAATCTCGCCCGCGACGGCGGGGCCGCGGCCGGGTTGATCTTGAGCTTGCTGGCGACCACCGGCCGCCCGCTCTCCACACTCGTGGCCGAGATTCCGCCCTGGAGCAGCGTCAAGAGCAAGCTGACGATCACGAGCGGGGACCTGGAGGCGGCGCGGGCGCTCTTCGCTGCCTGGCAGGTGCGACCGCCACTCGTGCGCTTCGAAGACTACTCGACCGTCCTGTGGGCCGGGGGCGACACCGGGCAACTCCGCTTACGACTGACCGGCGGTCACCTCAACCTCGAGCTCGAGCTCGATGATGGCCGCACGCTCGCCGCCGAGGGCGACGGGCGCGACCTGGCCCTGATCTTCGCCTCCCTCCCCGAAACCGCCGGTCCCGAGCACATGTCGTTCCTGGACGGGTTGAAAGTCTGGGGGCCACAGAGCTGGCTGAGCCTGCGCCCGAGCAACACGGAACCGATCTTGCGCGTGATGGGCGAGATGAGAGATTCGAGGTGAGAGCGTGGAGAGTGAGGTCGTTCAGGGAGCTCCCACGAAACCAGCAACGATCCTCAGCAACCGGCGTAGCGGAGAATCGTGCACCACAACACCGGTACGACGAGTCGCGACAATTCATTGGAGAGCCCGCTCCGATCTGAAAACAAGCCACGCATGTCTACTCTCCACTCTCCAGTCGCCCCGAAAGCCGAACCTTGAACACTCAATTAACCCTCTTTGAGGACGTTGCGGCGACGCACTTCTTGCCGCTGACCTGGACTCGGCCGGTCTACGAGTTGCGCAGTGGAATCTTCACCCTGGGCGAGAAACTTGTGCGCAGCTACGGCTGCCCGCTTGCAGCCCTCTTCTGCCGGCCCCACCTGGCCCCGGCCCTGGCTGAGCGGACCGGCCTGCCGGTTAACCACTCTCTCGATGGCCCCGTGTTGCTGCTCAACGGGCGGCTCGTCGCCACGCCGGCGCTCCGCAGGCTCGTACCGCCCGAGGGACCGCCGGCGCTCTTCGTCACCGCGGCAGGAGAGGTCGCGGCTGCCCGCCTCACGGGGGCCGTGCCCGATGCTATCCTGGCTGGTGACTGGCCAGCGCTCCCCCGCGAGGAGCTGCCGCTCGAGTTGTGGCAGTGGCCGTGGGAACTGATCCACCACAACGCGGCCGAACTCGCGGCCGACGCCCCGCACTTCTCCCTGGGGGTGGTCGCCGGCCAGGTGCACCCTGGCGCCCACCTGATCGCTCCGGAGAACATCTACATCGCGCCCGGCGCGCGGATCGCGCCCGGCGTTGTCCTCGACGCCAGCGACGGGCCGATCGTGATCGGTGCGGAGACCATGGTGATGCCGAACGCCGTGCTCATCGGCCCGCTGGCCGTGGGTGCGGGCTCACGCATCAAGGTGGCTGCGAGGCTCTACGAGGGGACCACCGTCGGCCCAGTGTGCAAGGTCGGCGGCGAGGTGGAGGCCACGATCTTTCAGGCCTACAGCAACAAAGCCCACGATGGTTTCGTGGGCCACAGCCTGATCGGCGCGTGGTGTAACTTCGGCGCCGATACCAACACCAGCGACCTCAAGAACAATTACAGCAGCGTCCGGATCTGGACCGCGCGCGGCCTGGTCGACAGTGGTCAGCTCCTGCTTGGCACCCTTATGGGCGACCATGCCAAGACCGGCATCAACACCACGCTCAACACTGGCACCGTGGTGGGTGTCGCAGCCAACCTCTTTGGAGCCGGGCTCATCCCCAAGCTCGTGCCGAGTTTCTCGTGGGGCAGCGCTGAACGGCTGGTCGAGTACCGTTTCGACCGGGCGCTGGTGACCGCTCAGCGGGTCATGGCCCGGCGGGGTCTCTCCTTGAGCCCCGTTGAGGCGGAGCTGCTACAGGCCGTGTTCGACGCGACAGGCGCCGAGCGGCGGGAGGCGAAGATCGACCCATGAATCGCGGCAGCGATGGAGAAGGGCACAAGCAGCCGGGCGGCGGAGTGGGGCAATCAGCGCGTACCCCCAGGCTGCCACCGGCGCTGGATTTTTTGTTGGCCAGTTGGGGACCAGCCATCCTCTGGATGGCGGTCATCTTCTGGTTCTCCGCTCAGCCCGATCTGCCCAGCGCCCCCAACGGGCTCCTTGACTTCGGCATCAAAAAAGGCGCCCACCTGACAGTGTACGCCATCTTGACCGTACTCTATCGCCGAGCACTCCACCGAACTTGGCGGCCGGCGCAGGATGAGGACGCACCGCGATCACGCGCCTACTCGCTGGCGACGCTGGCGCTGAGCCTCCTCTATGCCATCAGCGACGAGTGGCACCAGGCCTATACGCCCGGCCGCCACCCTCGCCTGCTAGACCTCCTCATCGACCTCACCGGCGCCTTGATCGGACTGGGCCTCTGGCAGCTGGCTCAACACTTCCATCACCGGCTCGATCGCAATCGGCGCGAAGAGCGCCGCCTGGTTCGCACGCGCGCGACCCATCTTGATGAGCTCTAGCAGCGCCAGAAACGTCGCGATCACCTCCTGGCGGCTCGGTTCTGCTCCCAGAACCTCGTCGAAGGCCAGTGCCTGGCCGGCGCGCAGCCTGGTAGTCAATTCGTTGATGCGCTGGCGCACGGTGACACGCAGCGGCCGCACTACGGTGTCAACCGACTCCGGCTCTGGAGCCCGTTGATCGAGAATCGTGCGCAGAGCCTTGAACAGATCGGCGACGGTCAGACCGGCGGGATCGAGCCGCCGTTCGAGATCGGGGGGCGGTGCCTCCCGTACGTAGGCCCGCAATCCCGCCCCCTCGCGCTCCGAGAGGTCGCGGGCGACGGTTTTGAACTGGCGGTAGGCCGCCAGTGCCCGAGCGAGGGCCTCGCCGTTGCCCTCATCCTCGTTATCGTCCTCCGCCTCGTGCTCGCGGGGCAGGAGCAACCGGCTCTTGATAAGCACCAGCCGCGCGGCGACGACCAGGAACTCGGCCACCCGGCCAGGATCCACTGCCTCCAGCGTGTGGAGGTGCGCCAGGTAGTCGTCGGTGACGACTGCCAGCGACACCTGGGTGATATCAAGCTCGCGCTTCTCAATCAGGTGCAAGAGCAGATCAAGCGGGCCTTCGTAGACCGGTAGTTGCACGGTGAAGTCACCAGCGGCTGTCATCCAACCCAGCGCTTCCAGCTGTCCTCACCCTTCCCTCCCGGGTCGAAAAGCCCCGCAGCGAAGCGGCGTAGGAGGAAGGGAACCGGGGAGCGGTTCGGCGCGCGGCCGCTAGGCGAAATGTACGAGTCGCGCAAAGCTTTCGGCCGCAAGGGAGGCACCACCGACAAGTGCCCCGTCGATATCGGGTTGGGCCATCAACTCATCCACGTTGTCGGGCTTGACGCTGCCACCATACTGGATGATGACGCGCGCGGCGACGTCAGCGCCGAAGCGTTCAGCGAGCCAGCCGCGGATGAAGGCGTGCATGGCCTGGGCATCGGCCGGACTTGCCGTCTCGCCCGTCCCGATTGCCCACACCGGCTCATACGCGATCACAACACCGGCTGCCGCTTCCGGCTCGACGCCGGCCAGCCCTCTCGAGAGTTGCTCCTCGACGGTGGTCTGCTCGATCCCGGCGCGCCGCTGCTCGATCTTCTCGCCGACGGCCAGGATCGGCACCAAACCATGGCTTAAGGCCGAGCGCACCTTCTCGTTGATCAGTTCGTTGCTCTCTCCGAAGATGTGGCGGCGCTCGGAGTGGCCCACAATCACGTGGGTGCAGCCCAGGTCGGTGAGCATGATGGGCGAAATCTCGCCCGTGAAGGCGCCCTGCTCCGCGGGATACATGTTCTGGCCACCCCAGAGCAGGCCGGTCCCATTCAAAATAGCTGCCACGGCGCTGATGGTGGTAAAGGGTGGACAAATCAAGACCGCACGGTCGTCCGGTGCTTGGCCATCGAGCCGCTCGAGCAGTTCCTGCAGCATCCTGACGGCGCTATCCACCGTCATGTGCATCTTCCAGTTGCCGGCAATCAAAGGTGTGCGCATAGCGTCCTCTCAGCAAACATGAAGACGATGAATGGATCGCGGCCGAGAAAAACCATTCATCATCGATCAGCCGTCGTTCCCATTGTACGAGCGGCAGGCAATTCAGCAATCACCCTCGCGGGGGCGGGTAGCCACCCCCACTGAGGCCGAGATAACCCAGGGCGAAGAAAACGAGCGCGAGCGCCAACGAACCCTTCCCGGCGTCAAGCAAGTAGGCGAAGAGGAATATTGCCCCCAACAAGGCGGCCAAAAGGCCGAACAGCGTCGCTAGCATCCACCAGCCTCTCTCTGGAGCTGTTCGTCGTCAGCGGTTGTTACCCTCGGAAGGAACCACGACCGAACAGCAACCGGAAACCCTCCCACTGACAACAGGCGGCTGACCCGACCTCTCAGGCGACTTCAGACCGCCTCGCGTTCCGCTGCCTCGATGGCATCACGATCGAAGGTGCTCTCGCACTGCAGGCAGCGCAGGGTCGTGCGATTCTCTTCGACGAGCAGGCCGCCACAGGCCAGGCAGGGCTGCGGGACGGGCCGCTTCCAGCTACTCCACTCACAGTCGGGATAGTTCGAGCAGCCATAGAAGACACGCCCCTTGCGGGTACGCTTCTCCACAAGCTCGGCGCCGTCCTCGGGACAGCGCACGCCGATTTTCTGGAAGTAGGGCTTGGTATTTCGGCAGGCCGGGAAGTTGGGACAGGCGATGAACTTGCCGAAGCGACCGAATTTAACAATCATCCGCGCGCCGCACTTCTCGCAGATCTCATCGGTCTCCTCTTCCTCCAACTCGACCTCCTCCATCTCCTCGGCTGCGACCTCGAGACGCTGACTGAAGGGACCGTAGAACTCGCCTACGACCGAGTGCCACTCGCGCTCGCCCTCGGCGATCTGGTCGAGTTCCTCCTCCATCTGAGCGGTGAACCCGATATCCATGACATCCGGGAAGTGCTCGACCAGCAGGTCGTTGACGATCTCGCCCAACTCGGTCGGCATGAGCCGCTTCTGCTCCCGAGTGACGTAGCCCCGATCCTGGATCGTGGAGAGAATCGCCGCGTAGGTCGATGGCCGGCCGATCCCATTCTCCTCCAGGGCTTTGACCAGCGTCGCCTCGGTGTAGCGCGGCGGCGGCTGGGTAAAGTGCTGGTCGGGCTGCAACTCGAGCAGGTCGAGGAGCTCGCCCGTGGTGAGGTCCGGCAGCGTGCCGCCCTCCTCGTCCGGGCCGGCGTCGTCCCGCCCCTCTTCATAGAGCGCCAGGAACCCCTGAAAGCGCACGACCGAACCACTCGCGCGGAACAGGTAGGCCGGGTTGTCGGCCAGACGCGCTACGACAGCCTCGTCGGCAACCGCGCTACCAGGCGTGAGCCGCCGCTCGGTATCCGCGGCAATATCTACACTGGTTATGTCGAGCACAGCCGGTGCCATCTGACTGGCCACGAAGCGCTTCCAGATCAGCTCGTAGAGCCGGAACTGGCTGCGATCGAGAAAGGACGCGACGGCATCGGGCGTGCGGAGAACCGAGGTGGGCCGGATCGCCTCGTGGGCTTCCTGAGCATTCTTCGCGCGCGACTTGTAGATCGGCGCGGTCGCCGGTACAAAGTCCTCGCCGAAGGTCTGGGCGATATAGGTTCGCGCCTCGGCCTGCGCCTCTTGCGAGACGTTCACACTGTCCGTGCGCATGTAGGTGATCAGACCGACGGTTCCCTCGTCACCGATATTCAACCCTTCGTAGAGTTGTTGAGCCACGGTCATCGCCTTGCGGGCGCCAAACCCCAGGCGGCGACTCGCTTCCTGCTGCAGCGTGCTGGTCGTAAACGGGGCAGCCGGATTCCGGCGGCGCTGCTGCTGGCGAATATCGGTGATGACGTAGGTGGCACCGTCGAGTGCGCGCACGACCGCCATCGTGGTCGCCTCATCCGGCAACGATGGTTCCTCGCCACGCACCTTGACGAGCCGGGCCGCGAGGCCGGGACGGTCGCCTTTGGCCTTCCGCGTGGTGACCTGGGCCAAAAGCGCCGCGATGGTCCAATACTCGACTGGCACGAAGGCGCGAATCTCGCGCTCGCGATCGACGATCATCCGCTGAGTGACACTCTGCACGCGGCCGGCGCTCAGCCGGCTCCGCACTTTGCGCCAGAGCAGCGGGCTGATACCGTAGCCCACCAGCCGGTCGAGGATCCGGCGGGCCTGCTGCGCGCTCACCAGATTCATGTCGAGGCCCTTCGGGTGAGCGAAGGCCTCGGCAATTGCCGACCTGGTAATCTCATGGAACACCACCCGGTGGGTGCGCTCGCGGGGCAGTTCAGCGGCCTCCAACAGGTGCCAGGCAATCGCCTCACCCTCCCGGTCGGGGTCGGTGGCCAGGTAAATCTCGTTGGCTGACTCAGCCGCCGCCCGCAGTTCTTTGACGATGGCCTTCTTCTCATTCGGCACCCGGTAGGTTGGCTCGAAATTGTGCTCGACATCCACACTCAACCTGGACTTGAGCAGGTCACGCACGTGACCCACAGAGGGACGGAGGGTGTAGCCCCTCCCCAGGAACTTCCCGATGGTGCGGGCCTTCGTCGGCGACTCAACGATCACGAGCTTGCCGCGCCGCCGCTCACTCTTCGTCTGCTTCCGCCTGGCTGCGGTCGGCTTCGGCTCGGGCGGCGTCATCCCCTCGTGGGCCGGCGTGGCACCCATGCGAAAGAGAGTCGTTCCACAGACCGAACAGCGGCCGCGAGTCGCCGGCCCACCCGCCGCCGTGAATACGGCCTGGGGGTCGGCTACCGCGCGTTTCTCACGGCATTTAACACAGTATGCTTCCAATCGCTCACTCACAACTCACACTTCCTCAGAATAGTCGATGATGAGCGCCGAATGATGAACATGATCGTTGACGACAGGCTCTTCGGAGGCGTCCGGGGCGCAGTCGTGATGCGTGATCTATGGTAGAATCGCGCCCACACGCCGGATTTCACTGCTCCGTGAGCAACCTGTGCGAGCGCCGGTAAACTCGTTCGACGGTTACCTCGCTCGAACTCGACTGAATTATTCATCCATCAGCGGTCATCGGTTTGCGTTTAACGTCAGAATGTACTCGATCTTCGGGCTCCCTCGATCCACATCGAGATTCTGCAACAGGTCCCAGGAGATCAGCGAGCCGGCCACATCGAGCAGGAGCCCCCAGGGCAGGTTGCTCGCACGTAGGGCAGCATAGAAGCGATCCGACGGCTCGTAGTCGTCACCGGCCTCCGCGTCTTCCACACGCTGCTCCTCATCGTCGCTCGCCCAGACCCCGACCAGCAAGGTCCCCTCGACGATCAAGTCGAGCGACGTGATCTCGATCGCCTGGCCACTGTACTTGACCAACGCCCGGGCACCCTCGTCCACCCGCAGGGCCTCACTTCGCAGACCACGCGCGAGAGCGCGGCAATACTCGCCGTGCCCGGCATCTGGCCCCAGCCCCGCGTGCACGCCATCGGCGACGTGCAGCACCAGGTCCATGATCTCATCTTCCCAGTTGTCCGCGAACGGCTCCGCGGCCAGCGCCTCAGCCTCAGCCAGGGCCAACTCCGCGTAGAGCTCGAGACCGGGATCGGCGTGCTCGCGGTACCACTGGAGGACGTGTAAAGCATCTTCGTCGGCCAGATTCGCGAGGAGCGTCAGAGCCTCGAGCTTCTCGTCGACCGTCTTGTGCGGGTCGGCCAGGACTGCGCGCATCTGGGCTACCATCTCGGCCGAATCGTCAATCAACCAATCGCCGTAGTCAGTCACGTTCGGATTCCTTTCACGGCGCGCCAGGATCGGCGGTTTGGGCAAGACTATAAAAGTAGAACCACCATTGCCAGGCAAAGAGAAGCAGCGCGATCACCGGCGCCACAACCGGTGCGCGTGTCTGCAGCGCACGCCAGGCGGCCACGGCCGCCAGGAGCGCGACCAACAACACGAGCAGAGCAGCTGTGCCATCAACACCGCGCCTGCTGCCTTGTTCGAATCCCAGTGCAGCCAGCCTATCAGTCGCCTCGCGCGCCTCGCGTGAGAAGCGCACAATCAGCGCCGCGATCACCAGCCCCGCGAGCGCGGTCACGCCGAGAGGAACAGAGCTTGCCTCCGCGACCAGGGCTACGGCCAACAGATAGGCCAGCGCGGCCGCCAACCGGCCCGCCTGGGCGATCGTCAGTTGCCGGTTCGCCTCGATGGCAACAAGGAAGCTCGGATCGGTAGTTGTCGGCTCGATCATCGTAGTTTAGAGCAAATCGTGACGGCCCTGCGCCTGAAGCTGGCTCACAATCCGTTTGACATCTTGCGCCCGGTCGCGGTGGCAAATCAGGAGCGCATCCCCAACGTCCACGACAACCAGGTCGCTCAGCCCAATGGCGGCGATGAATTTTTCCTCACTGAGAATAAATACGCGCTCGCAGTCTACCAGGATGCTATCGCCAGCGCCACGGACCGTATTGCCACTCGCGTCAGCCGGCATGAGCGCGATCAGGCTGGACCAACTCCCGACATCATCCCAGCCGACGTCCATGGGCACGGTGGCGACCTGCGCGGCATGCTCCATGATGCCGCGGTCGATCGTCGTCTCACCCCTCAACGTCGCCCAGACCTCGCGGAGCGTCGCTTCGGCCTCGGGCGTCCCCAAGGCGGCGCCAATCTGGGCCAGGCGCTCGCTGATCGACGGAAGCAGCCGTTCAAACACCTTCAGGATCACGTCCACCCGCCAGCCAAAAATCCCGCTGTTCCACAGATAGCGCCCGCTTTCCAGAAAGTGCTCGGCTCGCTCGATATCCGGCTTCTCGACGAAGCGCTTTACACGCCAGGCCTCGACCCCCCGAAACTTGCCAAGCGAGCTGTCCATCTCGACCCACCCCAAACCAGTCGCCGCGTAGGTCGGCCTGACACCGAGATTGACCAACCAACCCTCACGAGCGACGTCGATCGCAGCGCCGAGCGCCTGGCGGAACCCCTCTGGATCGGCAATGTGGTGATCAGCATGCAGCGAGAGCATGACTGCCTTCGGATCGCGCGTCTGGATGTGCCAGGCTGCCAGTCCAACTGCGGGTGCCGTACCGCGCGGCGTCGGCTCACCGATGATATTCTTCGGCGGCACGTTTGGAAGCTGTGCGCGGGCCTGCTCGACGTACTCGGCGTTGGTCATCACGTAGACCCGCTCAAGCGGGATCATCGGCGCGATTCGATCGACGGTGGCCTGCAACATCGTGCGCTCGCCGAGAAGCTCAAGCAATTGCTTGGGCGTGCCTCGGCGGCTAAGCGGCCAGAGCCTCGTTCCGACACCGCCAGCCAGAATCATCGCAAAGACTGATTGTTCCACATCTCCCACCGTTCTCACGTTTCCAACGCGTTCTTGTCGATTCGGAATGCGTAACGCTCATATTGGGATACGGTGTACTGTTTGCTACGCATTACACTCTAGACCGGCCTGAAACGTGATAAGCGTTCTTGCGGGCGACCTTCACGTTTCACGCGTCACGAGCCGCTCAGCCCGTGAACTGCCCCAGCGCGCCCTCCTCCAGTATGAGCGAAGACGTTTCTCCACCACGAGCGTTACGTTTCACCGGACGGCCACGTAGCTCATCGAGCCCACCCGGCGCACCAGCCCTTTGAGTTCCATGATGGCCAACAGGCTGCTGAGCTCGCCGGCCGCCAGTTCCGTCGCCTGCCCGAGCTGGTCTACATGGCAGGGCTCGTCGCTCAGCAGGGCCAGGACCCGAGTCTCATCGTCGGTGGCCGGGATCATCTGGCGAACCTCACGCTGAGGTAGCACCATCTCCAGGTCGAGGGCTCGAATCACGTCGGCGGCTTCCAGCACCGGCGTGGCGCCGTCTCGGATCAAAGCATTCGGGCCACGACTGCT
>DOUV01000026.1:10793-14201 GCA_003520455.1 Chloroflexota bacterium
GCGTAGTTCGCCGTGATGAGCGCACCGCTCTGGTCGCCGGCCTCGATAACCAACGTGCCGCGAGCCAGGCCGCTGACGATGCGGTTCCGTGGCGGAAAGTTCACCGCATCAGGCGGCGTGCCCAGCGGATAGTCACTCACCACGGCGCCCTGTTGCATGATGCGAGTGGCCAGACCGCGATTGCGCGCCGGATAGAGCCGATCCACCCCACTGCCGAGCACTGCGATCGTCCGGCCCCCACATTCCAGGGCAACCTGGTGCGCCAGGGCATCTACCCCCAGCGCCAACCCACTTACGATCGTCAACCCGGCCGCGACCAGGTCGGCGACGAGTTGGCGGGTCACGGCTTCCCCGTAGGCGCTCATACGCCGCGTGCCGACCACCGCCACCGCCCACTCGTCGGCGGGCACCAATGCGCCCCGGACGTAGAGCACAGGTGGTGCGGACGGAATCTGGCGCAACAGCGCGGGATAGTCGGTATCAGTCCAGATGAGCACCTGCACGCCCAGGGCTTCGAGGCGGGCTTGCTCGGCCGCCAGATCCAGCGTGCGGCGCGTTTCGAGCCAGCTCTCAATCGAGCGCCGGTCCAGCCCCGCGCGGCCAATCGCCCAGGCGTCAGCGTACCAGGCAGCCTCCAGGCCACCAAATTCGTCCAGGAGCGACCGAACCCGGGCAGGTCCAATTCCGCTGACTCGATTGAAGGCCACCCAGTAGATCCGCTCGTCCACTCTGCGCTCCACTCAATGCCCCCACATCTTGAGGGCGGCGTGCCCGACAATAGGCGCAAGCATACCACACCGATTTTGGCGATGTCAACAGCCGCTTTGAGCGATCATTCACGATCCCCGCTTCGCGCAGCGATTACTTCTTCGATCCGCTGCCCCCAAAGCTGTTGGGGGACCGCTCATCGCAAAACAAAAGCTGCGACGGAGGAGTCGCAGCTTCGAAAGCGAGATAGGCCTCTCAGATCAAGCCTTCGAGCAGTCGAACACGCAGTTCGCCAGCCTCCAAATCTACCGCTTTCACGACATCGCGAATCGCCGGAAGCAGAATCTCGCCGCGCTGGCCGCCGCGCACAACATAAACCTCATTGCTTCCGGTGAAAATAACTTCTCGCACCTGCCCAAGGACTTCACCGTCGGTCGTGACCGCTGTGAGTCCGAGGATGTCATCTACGTAGTACTCGTCGGGATCGAGGGGTGGCGCCCAGCTTCGATCGATCAGCAGTGTAGAACCGCGAAGGGCCTGGGCAGCCTCGCGGTCATTGACGCCCCTTAGTTTCACAAGCGCCTGGGTCTCCGAGCGGAGTCGAAACCGCTCGAGGGAGACCAATTGTTGGCTGTCGCCCTCAGCCAGGTAGATCGTGTCGCGGTCGCTCAAAAACCCAGGGTCATCCGTGGCCAGTTGAACACGTACCTCTCCACGCACGCCGTGGGGCGCCACGATCGTCCCAACGGTCAGAAATCGCGGGGCACCGTCCATCACTAGCGAATCTCAAGATTGACTCGTTGACCCTGCTTGAGCGCCGCCACCCGGACCAGGCTGCGCATGGCATTCGCGATGCGCCCGCCCTTGCCAATCACCCGGCCCATGTCCTCGCGGGCGACGCGCAGCCGCAGCTCAACCATGCGACCTCGCTCGCGCACGTCGACGTGCACGGCGCCTGGGTCCTCCACCAGGTTCTCTGCGATGTATCGTACCAGATCGTCCATCGTTACGATGTCACATCTTCAGTGGTCGCGACCGGGGCACTGACAGGAGTCTCCTCCGCAGGGCCCTCCGCTGGCGTCCCGCGAAGAGCTGCCAATGCCTCGTAGGCTCCGGCCTTCTTCAACAAGCGCTCAACCGCTTCCGAGGGCTGGGCGCCCTTGTCGAGCCAGTAGGCGGCGCGGTCGGCATCCACAGCAACCGTCTCAGGCTCGGTGCGAGGGTTGTAGTGACCAAGAATTTCGATGAACCGGCCATCGCGAGGCGAACGCTGATCGGCCACTACGATACGATAGCTAGGCTGGCCTTTGGCACCAACCCGGCGCAGGCGAATCCGTACCATTTGCTTGTTGCTCCTTGCAACCCTCCCAAGAGGTAATTGACAAACATAAAAGAACCCGCCCAGCGGCGAGTACTAAACATTATAGGGATAGCGCGGCCTTTTGGCAAACCGCGCACCCGCTCGCCCGCCGAACGCAGCCAGAAGCGCGTGCCGGCGAGTTCCGCTCTAGGCGCCTCCCCGCACAGCTGCCACCAGGCGCTCCAAGGGCCAGGTGCCCAACACGAAGCACGTATTGATCACGACAGTCACCAGAAAGGCGAAGGTCAGCCAGCGGACCATTCGCAGCAACCAGAGCGTCAGAATGGCCGGCAACTCAGGCACACCGGCGAACAGGTAGGTCGCCGCGACGACGAGAGCGGCCAGAAACGCCACCCAGGGCCAGGCCTCTCGATCGGACGGACTGGGCAGCATGCCATTGCTGATGGCAAAGAGCAGGTACAGATAGAGCCAGGCATCGGGGCGGGCCCGGACGGAATCCCCCACGCTGCGCAAAAGCGCCGCGGCGACCTTCAAGGCACCCTCGGTTCCGACCAGAACACGGGTGGGCTCATCGAGTCCGAAAGCCTGGCGTGCGATCAGCACCACCAGGGCGCTCCCCGCCAGGAATGGCGCCACGCCGATCAGGCTGCGCCGCACGACGTCGGTCCGCGCGATCATCACGTGACCGAGCGTGACCGGTCCCTGTAACTTAATCGTCCGTGGCAGGAGCACCGGCAACTCCGCCCGCACTCCCAAGAGCCGGGCCGCCAGCCAGTGGCTGAGCTCGTGGACCGCCGTACCGGGCAAGATCAACAGTGCGTAGAGCAAAAACGCCAGCCGCGAATCACCGACGAAGTGCCAGAAGAGGCGCACGACCGTCACTGTCACCAGACGATTGAGCCAGAGCAACAGGAGCAGGCTCACCACCAGAGGCAGCGCGATGTCGAGGAGAGAAGTGAGAACTGGCATTGTGGCTCAACACCCCGCTGCGGCCTTGACAATCGCAGCAAACGCATCGGCCTGCAGCGAGGCGCCACCCACCAGGGCCCCGTCGATCTCCGGCTGCACCAAGAACTCGGCCGCGTTGGACTGGCTGACACTGCCGCCGTATAACACGCGCAGCCGCTCGGCTGCGGTCCGGCCCCAGCGGCTGGCCACGGCGGCGCGGATGACCAGGCCCGCGACCCAATTAGCGCTGGTACCGTTGGCGGCCTCACCGCTGCCAATCGCCCAGATCGGCTCGTAGGCGATGACCACCCGGTTGGCCACCTCGGCCGGAGCGAGGCCCTGCAGGCCCACGACCACCTGCGCCGCGACGAAGTCGCCCGTCTCACCGCGCTCGCGCACTGTCAGCGGCTCGCCGACGCACAGAATCACCC
>DOUV01000025.1 GCA_003520455.1 Chloroflexota bacterium
CGGAGAGTTCGCGCGCGCGGGTCGTGGCCGAGCAGCTGCGCGCTGCCGGATTGCCTGTCAATGCCACCATCCAGATCGAGGCCGTGATCCCATCGCACGCCGGCCTGGGCTCCGGCACCCAACTCAGCCTCGCCACGGGGGCTGTGCTGGCACAGCTGGCCGGCTGCCCGATGGCAGCCGAGGCGCTGGCAGTGTTGGGCGGGCGCGGTGGGCGCTCCGGTATCGGGACGCGAACCTTCTCGGCCGGGGGCTTTATCCTGGAAGGCGGCCGGCGGCCGGATGCCGCCACTCTGGCTCCGCTGATCGGGCGCTACGATTTTCCGCAGGGGTGGCTCTGGATAGTGGCTATCCCGCAGGTTGAGCCGGGTCTGCACGGGATGGCCGAGGTCCAGGCCTTCGACCGCCTGGGCCCAGAGGGCACGCCGATGGCTCGGTCGGCGGTCGGGCGCATTGCCGAGTTGGTGCTGATGCAGCTCATCCCCGCCCTATTGGAGCGCGATTTCCCGGCGTTCGGCGCGGCCCTCAGTGAGATTCAGATCCTCAACGGCGCCGCGTACGCGCCGACTCAGCGAGGTTGCTATGCCCACCCGATCGGCGCACGCCTGGCTGAGCGCTGGCAGGACGCCGGCGGCACCGGCATCGGCCAGAGCTCGTGGGGACCGACGGTCTACACGCTGGCCCCCGACAGGACGGCGGCAGAGCGGTTGGCGGCGATCGCCCGCCAGATGTTGGTGGAGGCGGCGATTCCGGGGTCAGTCTTGATTACAGCCGCCGACAATCAGGGCGCCCAGCGAGAGCCGATTCCCGGGACGGCCATCACTCGGGGAGCCAGCGATCCATCGGTTCTTGCGTCGAATGTGGAAACGCGCCGCGAACCAGGTCTGACCCTGCGGCACTATCAGCCATCTTCGGAAGGGGGGTGATGCCTTTCGCGACAAGCCTGCTGTACTCGTCGCTCTACCCGGTGAACCGTTCCAGCAATTTCCCACAACAAGGAGGAACCGCGTGAGTAACAAGGTGATGGTCGGCGAGTCCCTGGTCGGTGACGGTAACGAGGTTGCCCATATTGACCTGATCATCGGCGCGAAGGATGGTCCGGTCGGCCAGGCGTTTGCCAACGCCTTCGTGAACCAGCGCGAAGGCCACACGGCGCTATTGGCGGTGATCACCCCCAACCTGCCGGCCAAGCCGGATACGGTCATGATCAACAAGGTCACGATGAAGGGGGCGCGCCAGGCGGTGCAGATGTTTGGCCCGGCTCAGGCCGCCGTGGCGCGGGCCGTGACGGATGCCGTCAAGGAGGGGACGATTCCGCAAGACCAGGTTGATGATCTGGCAGTGGTGGTCGGCGTCTTCATTCATTGGGAGGCGGCCGACGACAAGAAGATCTACGGGTACAACTATGCTGCCACCAAGGAAGCCATCGGCCGCGCGATGCGGGGCGAGCCCAAAGTCTCTTACGTACTCGAGCACGAGGCTATGGCCCGCCACCCCTTTGCCAGCGGGGCTGAAGGCTAGTCGTCTCCAACGTGCTGTTCGGATGGACGTGTAGGCCTTCTTTACCTCCTTCCATCGTCATCGTTGGCTGTGGCCCACCGGATCCGGTGGGCCGCGCCAGTTTGGTGCTTCGAGGGTGGTCCGTGCACCCCTGGCATGCGGTGGCTCCACCGGCAGGCTCCGCCAGCCGCCCGGTTCACGGCGCATCAGGGGGAGAAGAGATCTCGTAGCGGATGGCGCCAATGGCCTTCTGATGTTGGCCAATCGCGTCATCATCGCACCCACGTGCCGCGGCAAGAAAACAAGGTTCGTGGGTGCTTTTCAGTGTGACGTGCGTTCTCGCATCACCCTGGAAAGCTCAAACCGCCGCGGTCGGACCTTGCCTAAGAGCAGGATTGAGTTATTATAAGCATGCAAGGCGAGGCCTTGTTTGCCCGGCAATCGCTCGCGAGGGTCGGCCAGCGAGCCCACACCCCCGCCCGATCCTTCGTGTGCAGTTTGCCATCAACCCCGTTGGCCTCAACCCGGTAGGCGTCCTCGATCCGAATCTTCTCCACGGCGTACGTGGGCGTCTTGAGGAGTCGCACCACGCATTTTCGGGAGCGCCAGACGTGAAAACAGCATACGAGTACATCGTCATTGGCTGCGGTGGCATTGGCAGCGCGGCCACGTATTGGCTCTCACGGCTAGCCGGCCACGAGGTGTTAAGTCTCGAACAGTTCAAGCTGGGCCACGACAGAGGCGGATCGCAGGACCACTCGAGAATCATCCGCCTCTCCTACCACGCATTGGAATACACGGCCCTGACCCCTCACACGTATGCCGCCTGGAGCGAGGTGGAGGAGGAATCGGGGGTCCAGCTGGTGTTCACGACGGGCGGGCTGGACCTGGGGCCGGTCGACGGCGGGGGCGCCAGGGCGCTGAACAACTACGCCGCCTCGATGCGGGCGGCCGGTATTCCCTATGAGGAGCTCTCGGCCGCGGAGCTGATGAAGCGGTGGCCTCAGTTTCGTCTCTCTGAGGGCGAGCGAGGGCTCTACCAGGCGGCCAGCGGCCTGGTCGACGCCCGCAAGGCGAATGCGACCCACGTGGTTCTCGCTCGCGCGCACGGCGCGACGATCCTCGATGGATGCCCGGTTCGCAGCATCCGGCCGGTGGGTGATACGGCCGAGGTGCGGACAGACGAGGGCACGTTCACGGCCCGCCGACTGGTGGTCACATCGGGCGCCTGGACCAACAAGGTCCTGAAGGGTATTGGGATCGAGTGGCCTCTCACCGTGACCCAGGAGCAGGTCACCTATTACGAGACGCCCAACCTGCGCGATTTCGCCCTGGATCGTTTCCCCATCTGGATTTGGCACGGAGAGGATCGAGACAATTTCTACGGCTTTCCGGTCTACGGTGAGATCGCGACGAAGGCGGGGCAGGACGTCGGCGGCAATATCGTAACCGTGGACTCGCGCACCTTCGAACCGGACCTGCGAGCATTGAAGGATTTACAACGTTTCCTCGCGACGCATATCCCCGGTTTCTTGGGTCCGGTGCTCTACACCAAGAGCTGTCTCTACACCATGCCGCCGGATCGAAACTTTGTGCTCGATAGGCTGCCGGAGCACCCGCAGATCGTGGTTGCGGTTGGCGCCGGCCACGCGTTCAAGTTTGCCAGTTTCATCGGTCGAATTCTGAGCCAGCTCGCGACTGAAGGGCGAACGACCTATCCGATCGACGCCTTCCGCATCGACCGCCCGGCGCTCACCGATCCGGGCTACCTGGCAGCGTTCAGGCTTTAGCGGGGCATCCGGCTTTTTCGCGCCAGGGTTGCGGTCCGTGATTCGTTGACCGTTGGGCCGACGACTTGCGGCAGGAGGCCACGGGTAATTGAAGGGGTGCACACCGAGGTGCCCCTCCCATCGACCGCGGACGACTATCCCCAGGTGGCGGGCTGGAATGGATGGAATCAAATTCGTCTCGCTGATGTCGGAAAACACCGATTTTATCTACCAGGCCATCGCGGCCTATCTGGCCCCGCGGATTGGGGTTCACGTGCAGGTCGTGGCGGACGTCCCCTGGCCTGAACGGGAGCGAATGCTGGATCTGGGTCAGGCCCAACTCGGAGTCATCTGCGGCCTGCCCTACGTCCGCAAGGTGGATCAACCGCGCCCACGCATCGCCCTTCTGAGCGCGGCGGTCATGCAAGCCGAGCGCTACCAGGGCCAGGCGGTCTACTTCTCCGATGTAGTCTGTCACGCGCCCTGCGGCGGTGGAGTCGGTGGAAAGGAAGGCTGCTGGTGAGTCGAAGAGCTGATCGCCACGCTGCGCGCCGTGAGCAGCGTCGCCGCTCGCCCCTGGAGGGCCTCCCGTTTCGGTTGTTGCGCAACCCCCGGCCGCCGGTGGAGATGCTCTCTGAGGAAGAGGTGGAGCGGCTCCACGAGGCCTCGATGCGGATCCTGGAAGAGATCGGGATCGATTTTCTGGACGACGAGGCGCTGGACATCTGGGAAGCGGCCGGCGCCCGAGTGGATCACAGCAGCAGGCACGTGTGGATGGACCGCGACCTGGTGCTTGAAGCGGTTGCTAAAGCCCCGGCCGAGTTTACTTTGCGGGCGCGCAACCCCGAGCGCGATGTCCGCATCGGCGGCAATCACATCGTGTTTGCGCCGTGCGGCGGCACCGCCTTTGTCTCGGACTTCGACAAGGGCCGCCGGCCCGGCACCCTGGCGGCCTATCAGAACATTGTCCGACTGGTCTCCATGTGCTCGCCCGTACACATCACGGGTGGGCAGATCGTGGAGCCGCAGGACCTGCCGGTGCCCGTTCGCCATCTCGAGCGGGAGTACGCCCAATTTGTGTTGAGTGACAAGGCGATCATGAGCGCGGCGCATGGTCGTGTGGTGGCCACCGACTGTATCAACATGGCGGCAATCGTCTTCGGCGGGCACGAGGAGGTGCGGCGCCAGCCGGTCCTGGCGAGCGTCGTCAACGCCAACAGCCCCCTGCGCTACGACACGGGCATGCTGGGCGGTCTCATCACCTACGCGCGGGCCGGCCAGCCCCTGGTGGTGACGCCTTTCATTCTGGCAGGGGCGATGAGCCCGATCACCATGGCGGCGGCGGTAGCCCAACAGAATGCCGAGGCCCTGGCGGGGATTGCGCTCACCCAGCTTGTGAACCCCGGCGTGCCGGTGATCTATGGTGGCTTCACCACCAACATCGACATGGCGACGGGTAGCCCGGCGTTTGGGACGCCGGAAGGGGCCTGGGCGCTCTTCGTCGGGGCCCAGTTGGCGCGGCGCTACCGGCTGCCCTACCGCGGGAGCGGTGGCTTGAACACTTCGAAGGTCCCCGATGCGCAGGCGGCCTACGAGACGCAGATGTGCCTCTGGCCGGTCGTGCTGAGCCACACCAATTTCGTGATGCACGCGGCCGGCTGGCTGGAAGCGGGCCTGGTCTGCTCGTTCGAGAAGTTCATCCTGGACGTCGAGGGACTGGCCATGATGCACCGGCTCTTTGAGCCCGTCGAGATCAGCGATGCAACCCTGGCGTTCAACTCGATCGCCGAGGTAGGGCCGGGCGGGCATCACTTTGGCACCGCGCACACCCTGGCCCGTTTCCAGACCGAGTTCTACCGGCCAATCATCAGCGACCGCCAAAACATCGGCGCCTGGCAAGAGCAGCGCGAGTTGGACGCCGCGCAGCGGGCCTACCGGGTGTGGAAAGAACTCCTCGAGCACTACGAGCCGCCACCGATTGATCTTGGGGTCGAGGAGGCACTGCGAGACTACGTCGATCGGCGGAAGCACGAGCTTCTCGACGCCTGGAGCATCGGTCACGGAGTCGCCGGGGGCACATGATCGGAGACTTCCGAACTCTTGCGAGCCTTCGGAAAAGTCTGACGCCTTGACCGGCGTTCTCACTGCTACCCGACCGATGGGCGTGGTTGTGTCTATCCGCGAAATGTTGTAGGATAAGAACGCGGATAGAAGTCATTCGCATCCCGGATGATGTCACCGTGCGCCGGAAATCAACGATCGCCCTCGATTTGACCAATCTGATCCTAGAGAGCCGGTCAAGAAAT